>JAZFRV010000134.1:0-2162 GCA_036445875.1 Anaerolineales bacterium | reverse complement strand
CAACATCGGTGAATCGAGCCCTGGAGCTGCTGAAGGAAAGGACATTTGACCTGGTGATCACCATGCGTCGTTTGGGTGAAATAAATCCCCTGCTGTTTGCAGACCAGGTAAAAGAAATTCAGGATATCCCGATAGTTTTGTTACTGAAAAATTCCTCAGAATTGCAGTACTTACCATCCCGGGCATTAGCAGAAAGCAAGATTGACCATACTTTTGTCTGGAATGGTAATTCCACAGTATTTGTGGCCATTATCAAGTTGCTGGAAGATCGTCTGAATGTCGATCAAGATATAAAGACCGGGGACACCCGGGTCATCATCGTGGTTGAGGACTCGATCCGATTTTATTCACTTTTCCTTCCGGTTTTATACTCAGAAATAATGCTTCAAACCCAGCGACTGATAGCTGAGGGCGCAAATGATTATCTCTCGCTGCTGCAAATGCGCTCCCGACCAAAAATCCTGCTGGCCAGCAGCTATGAAGATGCCCTGGCAGATTATCAAAAATACCAGGATCACCTGTTGGGTTTAATCACAGATATCCGTTTCCCCAGGAAAGGTGTATTGGCAGAAGATGCTGGTTTTGACCTGGTTCGAAAAATTAGGGAGCAAGCGCCCACTCTGCCAATTATGATTCAATCCAGTAATGAAAACAATCGGATTGAATCGGAGGGATTAAATGGATTCTTTGTGAACAAGAATGATCGTTCCTTGATCCATGATCTAAGGACATTTTTATTAAACTACATGAGCTTTGGTTCATTTACGTTCCGGATGCCGGATGACAGCGAGGTTGGTTCAGCAGATAATCTGTTTGAACTTCGGGATGAACTGAAAAGAATCCCGTTGGAATCATTTGTTTATCATGCCCAGAATGATCATTTCTCTGGCTGGTTGGCAGCTCGGGGTGAATTTTTTATGGCTCGGCAGGTAAAACCCCGCAAAGTATCTGAGTTTAAGAATAAAGAAGATTTGCGGCAATTGATCATCGCGTCCGTAGAGGATATTCTGCAGGAGCGGATGGGGACTATCGTTGATTTTGACCGGCAGAATTACCATCCCCATTCACGATTTATCCGATTACGCCCGGGTTCGTTGGGTGGTAAGGGCAGGGGCTTGGCGTTCCTGCTTTTCCTGCGCAGTTCTTATAATGCTGGCTTCAGAAAAGAATTCCCGGAGGTAGAGATCCAGATTCCGCGGACCGTGGTAATCGGCACAGATGAGTTTGACCAGTTTATGCGTGAGAATCAGCTCTATGAATATATTTCAACGGACCGCTCTGATATGGAGATTAAAGAAAAATTCCTTCAGGCGAATATTTCTGACGCATTGTGGGATGATCTACGATTTATTTACAGCGAACAAACCCGTCCGATAGCCGTCCGCTCCTCCAGTATCTTTGAAGATTCCCTGTTCCAACCCTTCGCAGGTGTGTTCTCAACCTATATGCTGCCCAACTGCCACTCAGATCTGGAAGTCAGGTTGGACCAGTTAATCTCAGCCATTAAACTCGTTTATGCTTCCACTTACTTGAAATTGGCCCGTTCCTATGCAGAAACACTGGGAATCACTCTCTCGGAATCACGCATGGCAGTGGTGATCCAGGAAGTTGTCGGACAAGAATACGGGAATCGGTATTATCCTAATTTTTCAGGAAACGCATCCTCTTATAATTACTATCCCCTTGGAAACCACCTCCAACCAGAGGACCGAATTGCTTTTGTGGTGATGGGATTGGGAAAAACCGTTGTTGAGGGAGGTTTAGCCAGGCGCTTCAGTCCCAAACGCCCTGGAGTGAATATTTTCGGCAGCGTCGAAGAGGAAATTAGCGGTAGCCAGCGCAGTTTTTATGCTGTCCAGTTAAACCATGATGATTGTATTGACCTGGAAAAGGGAGAAAATACCTTCTTGGTAAGCTGTCATCTTCAAGATGCGATCAAGGATGGAACTCTGGCAGAGATTGCTGATACCTATGATCCACACGGCGGCAGATTATCAAACGGCTATTGGAAAAAAGAGAGCGGTGTGCCTGTAATCACCTTTAACCGTCAGCTTAAATACGATACTTTCCCGTTGGCAAAGATCATCAATCGAGTGCTGCAGCTGGGAGAGGAAGCCATGGGATGCCCGGTTGAGATAGAATTTGCCGGAAATTTTTCCAAA
>JAZFRV010000133.1:0-4025 GCA_036445875.1 Anaerolineales bacterium | reverse complement strand
AACGATAGCGACTACCAAACCGACCAGGTAGCTCCATTTTCCTATAGTTTTCATATCCATGATTCTCTTCTCCTTCTAAATAAATGAATGAATAATATATTCAACACCAGTAAAAACACATATTAATAGATGAAGATACGCTTGATTTCTGAGATGTGTTAGCTACCCCCAGGTTATGAGTGCTTAAGAAAAGAATAGATATCAACATCTGACAGATCTTCCCTTCACACAAACCCCAACAACAATTTATTGATTATCGAGTCGCCGATCCTATGATTTATTTGATTTTTGGGTGCAAATTGGATGGAAACAATGGACATTATTGACAAATTTTCCCCTGAAAAGTTGACACAATAGACAAGAAAGACCCCTGTGGACACAATGGACAATTCCCCCATTGATTAAGAGTCAATTGCTCTGCCAATTGAGCTAGCGGCCCAAGGATGAAGATTGTATCTTTTTAGAGGGGAAATGTCAAGAAAATAGGTGGTTTCGGGGTATTCTTTACGTTCTTGGAATGCTAGACTACTTGGTTTGATATAAATTGTTCATAAATCAAGTAGCTATTTTCTGTAATTTCCCCAAAAGTTTTGAAATATTCCTCAGGGGATTTCATGTAATATATACACCAAAGGTTATCCAATCAAGCCAACACATTCCCTGACTTTCTTCTTATTATGGCTTGTTGAGATGTTATGTTTTTCGATGATCATCTTCAGTCAGCGATCCTCAAAACCAGATTGACTTAATTAAAATGCAGTAATGAAAATCGAAAATAGTGAATAATTTGTTGGGTTATATTGAGTAGAACTTATACGCTACTATAAGAAAAAACGAGGTAACCCCACCCCATTTTGCTCATTAAGTACTTCCTTCCTATTTATTTTTCTATCACAAATTCACTGGTAAAGGTCAGACTTGGTTTCAGCGTAGCCAATACAGAACAGTATTTATCTTCCGAGAGCTGCACCGCTCGTTGGACTTTCTCAGGTGGGATGTCTCCCCAAATACGGTACTTGAAATGCAAGGAGACAAAGGGGAAAGGGTTTTCCTGGCTCTGCTCGGCAGTAACATCTATCTTTAAATCTTTCAGCGGCTGTTTGCTTTTTTCCAGGATCTGGACCACGTCATAGGCGGAGCAAGAGGCTGCAGCCAGAAGCATCATGTCAGAGGGACTAACGCCCTGGGCACTCGGTTCAGCCTCACTTTGATAGCCAATCGCAAGGGAATGTCCTAAATGGTCGGTTCCCACAAACATGCGGGAGCGCAGCCATTCCAACTTAACTTTTTTGGTTTTGTTTTCCATATTTAATATCCTCGTTGACTTAAATAAAATATCCTGTACCTATTATAATCCGCAGATTGATTTTATAAATAGGAAGAGTGTAATATTGAGGAAAGGTCCCTGGAGTTTCTTTAAACTCAAGATACGTTATTGATTGAGGTATACTCAAGATGTCCAGGATTAATTATGACTAAAATAGATAAACGTAAAGAATGGGAAGAGGAGATCCTTAAACCAGCCCTGGAAACATTTCCCGAGCGGAAAGAGAACTATACAACTAGTTCCGGAATCCCCCTGCCAAGAGCGGCACTACCTGACCTAGATCAATCTTACTATGATCAATTGGGATTTCCCGGTGAGAGACCTTACACGAGAGGTGTATATCCCACCATGCACCGCGGCCGCTTATGGACCATGCGCCAGTACGCAGGTTTCGCCAGTGCGGAAGAATCCAACCGTCGATACCGTTATTTATTGGAACAAGGACAGAATGGTCTTTCGGTTGCTTTCGACCTGCCAACTCAGATCGGTTACGATGCCGATCACCCGCTTGCCGCCGGTGAAGTTGGAAAGGTTGGGGTTTCGATCTCTTCCCTGCGGGATATGGAAACATTATTTCAGGGGATTCCCCTCGATAAAGTCTCAACCAGTATGACTATAAACGCTCCGGCAGCCATCTTGCTAGCTATGTATATCGCTGTTGCTAAAGGTCAAGGTATAGATCCAAAATCCCTGCGGGGTACGGTGCAAAACGACATCCTAAAGGAATATATAGCCCGGGGGACATATATTTTTCCCCCTCGGCCTTCGATGCGCTTGATCACGGACATGTTTAAATACTGTCAGGCAGAGATCCCCAAATGGAATACCATCAGCATTTCCGGTTATCATATCCGGGAGGCGGGATCAACTGCGGTTCAAGAAGTGGCTTTTACGCTGGCTGACGGGGTTGCCTATGTAGATGCTGCGGTGGAATCCGGATTGGATGTGAATGGATTTGGCCGGCGATTATCATTTTTCTTTAATGCCCATAATGATTTCCTGGAAGAGATCGCAAAATTCCGGGCAGCCCGGCGTTTGTGGTATTCAATAATGAAAGAGCGATTTGGCGCGACCCATCCGGATGCCCTTAAACTGAGATTTCATACCCAGACCGCTGGATCAACTCTCACTGCTCAGCAGCCGCATAATAATATTGTCCGGGTTGCCCTCCAAGCCCTGGCTGCTGTATTGGGCGGAACCCAATCATTGCATACCAACAGTATGGATGAGGCTCTGGGATTGCCTACCCAGGAAGCGGTCCAGATTGCTCTGCGAACCCAGCAGATCCTGGCCGAGGAATCCGGTACAACCAATACTATCGATCCCCTGGGGGGTTCTTACCTGGTTGAAAAACTCACAGATGAGATCGAATCCAGGGCCAGGGAATATCTGGCGGAAATTGACAAGCAGGGTGGGGCGCTGGCGTCTATTGAAAACGGCTACATCCAAGGGGAAATCCAAGAGGCAGCGTTTGACTATCAAAGGTCTCTGGAGAGAGGAGATGCGCATCAGGTGGGTGTAAACATCTACGAAATGGATGAAGATCTATCTCTAGATCTGTTGAGTGTTGATCCCAAACTGGAACAGGCTCAAATAGAATCCCTGGCAAAAATTCGTGAGAACAGGGATAACATGAAAGCCACAGATCTTCAACAAAAATTAAGGACAGCGGCTGAGAGTGCTGATAATCTTATGCCGCTGATAATTGAGTGTGTGGAAGGGGATGTAACCCTGGGGGAAATTACCGATGCCTTGCGGGATGTGTGGGGCGAGTATCGACCGCAGGGGTGGTTTTAATTGATAAGACCTCCCAGGTCGATCCGACCCCGGAGGTCTTTTATCACAGCAAGGTTTAGTATCTCCTGGTAACGGATAATCTTCTTGCATCCCAACTCTATACTATAATTAATATTATGACAAATCTCAAACGCCTTGATCATATTGCCGTGCTGGTCGAAGATCTGGACCAGGCGTTAAGCTTTTGGCGGGACCAATTGGGCTTACCCCTGGATCATGTGGAAATAATAGACAGCATGGAAGTGAAAATAGCATTTCTACCCTTGGGTGAAAGTGAAATTGAATTGGTTCAACCCACCACAGCGGATTCCGGTCTGGCAAAATTCCTTGATAAACGGGGTCCTGGACTTCATCACATTTGCTTCGAAGTAGAAAATATCAACACAATGTTAGGAAAACTCAAAGAAAATGGAGTGCGGCTGATTGATGGAGAACCGGTCACCATGGATGATGGTCGGAAACTTGCTTTCCTGCATCCCAAGTCCGCCGGGGGTGTGCTGGTGGAGTTGTACGAACTTCCCTAAAAGAATAGGAAAAGGCGACCCACCGGGTCGCCTCTCTTTAAAATCAATCTGGTGAATTGATCCATCCAGATCTGATTTCCTACTTTGGGATTAGTCTGGATGGTATTTCTTCTGGCATCCATTAATTTCTTTGAATATATTAACTCCTATTGACTTGGGTTCACCTCGCCACAACATAGATCCGCGCTGACCAGACCCCAAAAGGTCCTCCGCAGGTGACCAGAGTTACTCTTTCATCACCAGTGGGTCCTAAATAGTTGAGATGCCTGTTCATCTCAGCGTCAGTTCTATATACCCAGGGGATTTCCACAACTTTCTTCACGTAATAGGTATATTTACCTCCTTGCTCGGTATAAAGCACAATTTTATCTCCATCC
>JAZFRV010000132.1:0-3130 GCA_036445875.1 Anaerolineales bacterium | reverse complement strand
CCGGGATCGATCCGGAGAGAACCAGTTCTTGCTGTTCCTCATGATAAACCAGAAGAGAATAAGATAATGCTTCAGAGAGAGTTTTAGCGCCTAGTGGATTTATGTTATCCAGACCAGGCAACCATGATATTGCAACAGAATCCAAATTGACCTGATCAATTAATCCAAAAGGAGCTTCAGGAGGCTCATTCTGGTTTAATACACCCTCCAGATTATCATAAACCTTAGTGAAATCATTTCCTTCTACTCCATGTCCAGCTACTAATAAATCCAGATCTCCGTCATTATCATAATCTCCCCAGCGGACCGTCCCGTTTCCAGCGCCTTCAAGGGATACAAAAGTAGAAAAAATTCCCTCATTATTGATCCAGACCCTAGTTATGGGATCAGCACCGGCTGAATCAGTATCTAGGGTTACCGTTGTATGACCGGATGAAACCAGGTCAAGGTCTCCATCATTATCGTAATCGCCCCAATCGAGGCTACCGAAATAAAATCCACCTTCTAAATCAATAACTTCAGTAGTAAGAAAACGACCATCTATATTTTTAAATATTTTAAGCCCCAATCCTGTGTTATACAAACCAGCAATTGCTAAATCGGGATATCCATCGCTATTGTAATCCCCCCAGTCCATAGCACCAACTCCTGGTCCCTCTTCCAAAAGCGAATCATATAAAACAAAAATTCCGGTAGAATCACTCCGATAAAACATTAATATTGAGTTACCCAGGGTATCTACTCCTCCGGCCGCAAAATCCAGATAACCATCCTTATTATAATCACTAAAAGCCAATGCTATTGAAATCAATGGTTCAATATTTTGCAGAGAGTCTTTTGTAAATAAATGATCTACTCCATTTTTATATATACTTAATTCCCATTCGCCGTTCGAATTCAGCCCGCCAATTAGCAAATCAAGGCGTCCATCAAGATTATAATCGCCCCACTGAGCCAGTTGTCTCCCCCCCCATATATCCGGAAGTCCCGAATCAGAAACTAATATAAACGTTTGCAAATCAGCATCCCAACGATATAAATATGTGGCGGGCCCCCCTCCTGAAAATCCTGAAAGAACAAAATCCAGATAGCCGTCGTTATTGTAGTCCCCCCAGGCCATAGTAGCTCCAAAGGCGGACTTGATATTGTGTCCAACATTCTGGGTAAGAAATCCAGATATATCATTTTGGAACAAAAACATGGATGTGTCTTTTAAAACGGAAGAATATCCTGTCAGGGCCAGATCCAGACGATCATCCCCATTATAATCTATCCATGCACCCGTATTATATCGAACGCCAGAAAGGGATTGTATGGATTCCACGAGTCTGGTTACCACCAAAGTATCTTCTAAGGACCAGTCAGATGTTTGTAATTGCTGATCCTCTCTCCTGACCGACCAGTAATATGAAACGTGGGATTTTTCCGTAAAAATTTTATTCATGCGATGACCGATATTAGTACTACCCAAAGAGACAATTCCCGAGAAAATATCATGCCCCTGAGAACTGGTACCCATTCGAAGTGTATAGCTCAGGCCCTCAACCGGTGTTTCGGCATCCTCGCCCTCATTCCACGATAGAATAATGCGGTTGCTCACAGCAAATGAAGATAAATTGGCCGGCGGGTCCGGTTTATTGATGATTCCCGTTATATTATTTTCATAAAAGGCTGAAAAACCCAGGTTCAGTGAATCCACATTGGTGAAACCATTTATAAATATTTCCGGTTTTCCGTCGTGGTTGAATTCACCAATGCTGGAATGCAGGATGTTGTCGAACGAACCTCCGTCTGTAAAATTTCCTGTCCCATCATTCACAAATAATTCCGCCTTCAACCTCAAATATTCTTCAGCCTCCGCATCAACAGAATCTGCACCTGATATTAACAGGTCCAGGTCGCCATCGCCATCCAAATCACCTGAAGATAAACTTCCATAACAAGTTCCAAATAAAATTCCGGAATTGTAGGCCTCTAAAGTTCCTGCAGGCTCATTTCTGTAAAATATTGTTACCGGAATTCCACCCTTGTCTCCGTCCCAGCCAGTGGTTAAAAGATCCAGATCACCGTCATTATCAATATCGGCCCATTCAATACTGGATGCCTTCAACCCTGTCAGAGACTGGTTAGTATCCTCGATCAGCCGTCCAGTGGGTTCATTTTTATAAATTTTCATTACCCTGGATGTAGTTTCGGCACTCTGCCCCCCTATTGCCAGATCCAGATCTCCATCTCCGTCATAATCACCAAAGTCAGCATCTCCGGCGAGGAGAGGGGCCAGAATTTGTGTCTCATCCGCGGTGAAAGTCCCCAGGGGATCATTCATATATATTCTAGTGAATAATTTTACCTCAGGATATTGCAGTCCCATTAAAATCAAATCCAGATCACCGTCATTATCAATATCTCCCAAACTGCTGCTGCTGTAGAGCAGACCTGGAAACAAATTCAGGGGATCAAAAGTAAACTGGCTGCCGTCATTCAAAAGCAGGGATGTAGTTCCTCCTCCGCTAATGATCAGATCAATATCACCATCATTATCAACATCCCCTGCATCTATATCTCCAAAATAGCCGCAGCCGTAAGGAAGGGTCTGATTTACTGTGTATGAATCGTCACCGTTATTAATATAGACAACGGTCAGATTTGTTTCCGTTGAAGACACAACGCCGCTTAAAATCAAATCAGGCAGATCATCGTTATTGACGTCGGTCCAGATAGATTTTCCGCCTCCAAATTGAACCAATCCATCCGTAATTCCATTCTCTAAAACGAAGGATAAATCCTGAGATCGAGCAATTCCCCAGAGAACCAGGACCAATATTGTAATATGATTTATGGATTTAAATATTGTTTTGCACATTTTTATTTGCCTGTGGCGGTAAAAACACCATCCCACGTAGAATCCGGAGGAGATTTCAAGTACAGGCGGCAACGATCAATGAAAACAGTTGAAGGGTCAAGATTAGAAGTATAATTATACCTGAAAGATTCCAATGTTTTTGATTTTTCAAATAAATCCAGGGCCTTTTGCCAGTTCTGTGAAAAATAACTGTCCATTCCCTTTAAAAAAGTCTGTTGTAACTCCAGCACTTCAGCACCCACCTCCGCTTTTAAACCAAGCAGTTCA
>JAZFRV010000131.1:0-2541 GCA_036445875.1 Anaerolineales bacterium | reverse complement strand
TAAGATATACTCAGCGAAGGATAAGCTCTGTACATCAAATTAAATGCTCATCATAAAATATATGTCCAAGATTATGAAAAAACCCAATTCAAATATATCTTTTCATCATGGATTCCTTTTGGTGGGGATCTCTCTTCTGCTATTTACATCAGCATGTGACAGTTCGGCCACAGTTATGCTGCCCGGCACAGAATCACCCTCTCCCGAAATTATTCTACCGAATGAAGGCTTTCAGCCGCAAACCCCTCTCGTTTTGGGCAATATCAGATTCGATCATATATCTGTGGAAGACGGTCTCTCTCAAAACGGTAGCTTAGCCATTCTTCAGGATAGTGATGGGTTTATGTGGTTTGGGACACAGGACGGCTTGAATAAATACGATGGACAGAACTTTACGGTTTACAAGCATGACCCGGATAATCCCAATAGCCTGAGCGATAATTATATTTTGACAATTTACGAAGATCATTTGGGGGTGCTCTGGATTGGTACTCTGGCCGGCGGCCTTGATAGATACGATAGAGAACTGGAGCAATTCTCCCATTACCAGCACGACTCTGACAACCCTCAAAACCTAAGTAACAATGAGGTCCTGGCAATCTATGAAGACACTGATGGCGCCCTCTGGATTGGAACCCGCGGGGGACTCGATCGTTTCGATCGCGAAACAGAAATCTTCACGCACTACCAACATGACCCCGACGACCCCCTAAGTTTGAGCACCGATGCTGTCCTGTCGATCTACGAAAGCCAGGATGGAATTCTATGGGTTGGAACAGAAGGTGGAGGTCTCAGCCGTATTGAGGGTGAAACTGTTACCTTCACCCATTTTACAAACAATCCCGACGATCCCCAAAGCTTGAGCCATAATAATGTTTGGACTATTTACGAAGACCCATTCGGGATGATGTGGATAGGCACAGATGGCGGGCTTGATCGATTTAATCGAGAGGACAGGACATTTTCCCACTATCAAAACAACTTGGACGATCCTCAAAGCTTGACCCACAATTCTGTCCGGGCGATTTATGAAGATCCGTCAGGAGCACTTTGGATTGGCACCAAAGGCGGAGGTCTTTCTCGTTTCGACCGTGAAACCGAAACTTTTGCTCATTTCCAAAACGACCCCAGTGACCCCCATAGCTTGAGTGGCTCTGTTATCAATGCCATTTATCAAGACCGAGAGGGGGTAATCTGGATTGGAACAAATAGTGGGGGACTCAATAAACTATTTTTGGGAGGATTGAATTTTGCTTATTTCTATCACAATCCCAACGACCCTGATAGTATAAACAATAATGATATCCACGGAATATACGAAGATCAATCCGGCACGCTCTGGGTTGCAACGGGTGGAGGGCTAAATAGATTTGATCAAAAGACGATGCAATGGCACCATTACCAGCATGACCCTGATGACCCCTTTAGCTTGAGTAGCAACTTTGTTCTTGATGTCTATGAAGATCAGGAGGGTCTGCTCTGGATTGGCACCTTGGATAATGGGCTGAATAGTTTTGATCCGAAGACAGAACGTTTTACTCGCTATCAAGAGGACCCTAACGATCTAGCTAGCTTCAAAGGCAGTACGGTCACCGAAATTTATCAGGATCAACAAGGAATCTTATGGATAGGAAGTTTAGAGGGGGGGCTTAATAGATATGATCAAGAAAAAGGGAGCTTCACTCACTATCAAACCAACCCCAATGATCCGGATAGTATAAATTCTGATTCTGTTTTTTCAATTTATGAAGATCAACAAGGTTGGCTTTGGATTGGAACTTTTGGCGATGGGCTCATTAAGTATGATCGCGAAAACGAGAAATTTACACACTATCAAAATAATCCCAATAACAGCAATAGTTTGAGTAATAATCTTGCCCTTGTTATTATTGAAGACCGAATGGGAATCCTCTGGATTGGAACCGCTGGGGGACTCAATAAATTTGATCCACAGTCTGAAACTTTTATCCATTACACTGAAAAAGATGGACTGCCAAACGATTTGATATACGGAATCTTGGAGGACGAGGGCGGCAATCTTTGGATGAGCACAAATAACGGCTTGTCCAGGTTTGATCCTCAAACCGAGACCTTTAAGAATTTCTACGCAAATGATGGGCTTCAGAGCAACGAGTTTAATGGATTTGCTTATCATAAGAGTAACTCCGGGGAAATGTTTTTCGGTGGTGTCAACGGGCTTAATGCCTTCTATCCAGATCGTATCCAAGAAAATAATCCTTACATCCCATCCATATCGTTGACTCGGCTTACCCAGAGTGGCGAAGACATAGCTTTAGATCAGACCATTAACCGCCTTTCGGAAGTCACATTTTATTGGCCGGATAACTATTTTGAGTTTGAATACGCAGCATTGAGCTTTGCCCAACCTGAAAACAACCGGTACGCTTACATACTGGAGGGCTTTGACGAAAACTGGAATGAAATCGGTACAAGGAATTATGGTAAGTACACCAACCTGCCGGGGGGCACTTATACTTTGCGACTGAAAGGGTCAAATAATGACGGTGTCTGGAATGAAAC
>JAZFRV010000130.1:0-2785 GCA_036445875.1 Anaerolineales bacterium | reverse complement strand
TTTCTAGCACATCAGCAGACAGCCTATCAAAGCTCGCGGGGAAAGAATTATATTTTATTTTCAATAATTAGCCCCAGATAATTGCTGTGACAAACAGCAACAGGTTTGCTCGAGTATTTGTCGAAAGTGAGGTTTTCTTAATTTGTTCCACAGATAATTTTCACAGTATACCGTATGAAAAGGAAAATCAACTTATACTTTTCAGCAAATATTCTGATACTCCTTTATGCTAACTGACTTCAACTCCCGGAGAAAAATTTATGAATGTAATCGAACAAATCCATCAACACCGCTCAATCCGAAAATACAAACCAGATCCTGTATCGGAAAATATTATGGACGAAATCCTGAATGCCGGCATCAGGACTTCGTCCTCCGGTAATATGCAAACATATTCGATCATAATCACCCGGGATCCTGACCTGCGGCACCAACTCCTGGAACCTCATTTACAGCAATCCATGGTGATAGATGCGCCTGTTCTTTTGACATTCTGCGCAGATTTCCACCGCATGCGGCGCTGGTTAAACATCAGCAATGCGCCGGATAATTTTGATAATTATTTCAGCTTTATGGTAGGAGCCATCGATGCTATCCTGGTCTCGCAGACAGTCGCTCTAGCAGCTGAATCGCTGGGATTGGGTATTTGTTTCTTGGGAAGCACTTTCGCTAACGCAGATCAGATCGGTACAATATTAAATCTTCCCAAAAATGTGATCCCGGTAACTGGTTTTTCTCTTGGTTATCCAGCTGAAGATCCAGATCTGAGAGACAGACTACCCTCATCGGGTTTAATTCACAAAGAAAAATACCAATCGGTTAAAGATGATGATCTACGGAAAATCTATCAGGAACGGGAAAAGAAAGGATGGGTGCGTTATATGCAGTCCAAAAGGTTAAAAGAATTGGCCCAAGAACACGGCGTGGAAAATCTTGCTCAGTTATATACCATTGTAAAATATACCAAATCTTCCCACCAGGAGTATTCCAGCAAATTATTGGATTACTTGTCCCTACAGGATTTCATGAATAATGCGGGCCATTAAATCTATCCTATTAAATTCACTGAATGGTACAATGACAACATTAAAATAAAGGGGGGCTGATTTTTAGGAGAGACATATGAAATCTCTACAAGGAAAAAAAGTAGCTCTGATAGGAAGCGGAAATATGGCTGGGGCAATGATAGGTGCCCTGTTAAGGAAAAATGAACTTACTCCGGATCAAATTAGCGCCAGCGATCCCTCCCCGGAACAGCAAAAATTCATTAAAGATAAATTTGGTATTTCAGTCACAGGTGATAACCAGGAAGCTGTAAAGTCAGCAGATCTTGTGATCCTCTCAGTAAAACCTCAAGTGCTACCGGCAGTAATGTCAGAACTAAAAGGAAAAATCCCAACCGGCAGTCTGGTTTTTTCTATCGTTGCGGGTATGCCAATTGCCACGATTCAAAGAGGTCTTTCCCACAAAGCTGTGATCCGCTCAATGCCCAATACACCAGCCCAGATCAGTGCCGGAATGACGGTGTGGACTGGATCTGATGATGTGTCAGAATCGCAGCGGGCAGAAGCCAGAGTAATCCTGGAGGCCATGGGTAAAGAACTTTACGTAGAACTTGAAGATTCCCTTAATATGGCGACTGCTGTCAGTGGAACTGGTCCCACCTATGTTTTTTTACTTGCAGAAGCCCTGATCGACGCTGCGGTACATCTCGGATTTTCTCGCCGAGATGCCAGAAAGATAGTACTGGAAACCTTGAAGGGGTCCGTTGATTTTGCCCTTCAATCGGACCTGCATCTAGCCCAACTGCGGAATATGGTGACCTCGCCGGGAGGTACCAGCGCAGAAGCAATTTACCAATTGGAAAAGGGAGGCATGCGAACTATCCTCTCTAAAGCTGTCTGGGCCGCATATCAAAAAAGCCAACTATTGGGCAAAAAGGCCCAAGACCCGCCAGACTCACCAATCAAGGTTGAAAACTAGCCCATTATTTTGATTTGATAATTGGACTCAGTCGCGTTTTCTACGCCTTCTGGCAGCGCCACCACCGCTTCCGCCAAAGGTCATCGAAGCCCCTAACAGGAACCCAAAGGTATACCAGCCGCCATTATTATGTACTTCAAATACATAAACGGCTCTGTTAAACAATGACACGACAAAGGTAATAGGGGAGATCAATCCGTGCCAGATTCCTAACCAAAAACCAGCTACCTCACCATCTTCATCTGGCGTATTGCGGAGCTGATTTGGACCAGCTGTACAAGCAGACAGGATCAATGTCATTCCGATCAAAACTACAAATAAAATAGATTTATTCATTTTACTTACCTCCCATGGGAAATTTCCCATTCAAAAATAAATTGTAATCCCTCAGTTGGTTTAAACAGGCTTCATTAATATTTACTCCCATCGCCCCGGAAGCGCTGCATTTGAAAAATTATTAACCGAGAATACCAGTTTCATTCAAGTATAATACAGACACGATGATTAAAAACAAAACCTCCCTGGTAATTGGAATCGCAGGTGGGACCGGCTCAGGAAAAACAACTATCGCGGATTACATACTGGAGACTGTTGGTCCCGAGAAAATTGCATTTTTACCACACGATGCTTATTATCGTGATCAAACTGACATCGTTTACGAAGAACGTTCTCAAGTCAATTTTGATCATCCTGCTTCACTAGAAACAGAGTTATTAATTGAACACATCACCAATCTCCGTAACCAACAAACCATCCACTTTCCCGACTATGATTTTAAAACTCACTCCCGAACGAACAAAAC
>JAZFRV010000129.1:0-2374 GCA_036445875.1 Anaerolineales bacterium | reverse complement strand
GACCGGCGCTGAGGGCATATCCAGTGCCGATCAGTAAATACCGAAGCATCCCGTTTTCCAGATTGTCGTTAGAGTGAATGGATTCATCATCTGTAATAGGCAGGTGGTCAAATATTGATATTATTTTATCCGGTATCTGATTAAGAATGAATCTGGAAAAATCTAATTCCCCCATTTAGAGTATCATCCTTCGACTACACTCCCTTCGATTTCACTCAGGGCGGAGCAGGACAGGCCCATCGTCGCGCAACTCAGGATGCCCGAGTTTTCCCTTGATTAATAATCCATGCTCCACAGCATCAGGCGTCTTGAGTGTTCGAGCCCCAGCGAGAATGTATCGAAAGGCGAAAGTTTATTCAGTTGCCTTTTGATAAGTTCCTTCGTCGCGCTACTCAGGATGTCTGTTGATTGAAAAGATAATAATTTGATTACCCCTTACAATTTTCTATCAACTAATAACTACTTATACTTACATCCCACTCACTCCCTCACCAGCTCCGTTGTTGTGGGAGGGCTCATCAGCAGCCACCAGCTGATACCCAGGGCGATCAGGATCAGGATACATCCAATAAGAAGAACGCCATCGGGGCCAAGCGCTTCGAGCAGGTTAATAATGCCCCTGGTTTGGATACTTCCTGTCGCTACAGCCTGACCAGAATCGACTTCAATTGCTGCCCAATACCCGAAGATGGTCAGAGCTAAGGAACCAATGGTTAATATAGTAGCGATGATCAGAGCTGTGATGGTTTTCATGGGTTCAACATTAATGGAATATTCGGGACCCAGTTTATCAAGGATAACTGTCAGGACATGATCAGCCATTGAGCTGTTTTCCAATTCCAGCCGGGTGGATTTCTCCTTATCTTCATCCCGGAAATGTACCCGCAGAGAACTCAATATCTGCCTGATCCGGGTAATTTGAATTAACTGGATGGTAGTCTTTTTCTTAAAGAGGGCATTTGGGATTTCGCCCTCATCAACTGCTGCCCGGATTTTAGGTAACAATTTGCTTTCAGTTTCCCCATTGATGATCTCTTCCTTGTTTAACATGGTGATATAAATCCGGTTGCGCTGGGAATACAGCCAGGTCTGATAACCACCCAGGGTACCTTTTTCTTTATCCAGGATAGATTCCGGATCGGGTTTCGCTGGTGTTAGAGTTATAAGCGCATCTCTAGCAAATTGGTTATCAGGGTTAATGCGCAGGACCTGATTTAAACAATGTGCTCGCTGCCCCTTCGGTACCAACCCGGACATCACCCACCAGGCTCGCTCACTGTTGGGATCTTTTGCCAGGACCTCCTGAAGTATCTCAAATCCGGTTCTGGTATCCCCGGCTTTGATAGCCGCTTCTGCCTGATGAATTTTTTCGATCATCTTATTCCTCCTCAGTCCGTGTCTGTCGTGGAAGCTGATCCTTTTTGGGTGGGGTTGGATTTTGAACGGTTTCGCTCATTCTGGCCTCCTTGACGGGAGATTGTGATCTGGATTAGATAGTAACGAAATGTATTAATGATTATACTGGGATTTAATGGCTCTGGTAATAGAAGGCCGAAGAAATAAAACTGAAACTGAACCCTCTTCCTCGAAGGGGGAAGGAGGTTTCAGATGAAGCTAATTTTCAGGACTCAGCTAAATCCTGGCCGGGTCTGGCAGGACCATTTCCGGGGTGATTTCAGGTTCACCGCCACCGCCGCAGGCGATTGTCAGGAAGATAAGCATAACCAGGATCAAATAGGGTATTGTTTTGGGTTTCATCAAAAACTCCTTGGGATTACAGATCATTATGCCTTAGAAATCAGTATAACAACAAACATCAGCAAATATACCTGTCTGCTGATGTTTGTTTTACATTTATTTCCGATTATCCTGTTAAAACAGCCCAAACAGAACTTGGAAACGGAGACAACATTTGAGTCTGGTTAACCAAAACTGCTGATTCTGGCTATTGTAAATGGCCAATCATTAATTTAAAATGAATTTTAGCGTGCAATGTTGAAACTCTATCCGGGAGGTATTCCAATGAGCTTGTCCTCTGCCTTCTCCCGCTCGCTCAAAATCCTTTCTCTCCTTTTGATTTTACTTTCTTTGTTTCTTGCGCTGGGAATGCAACTGCCCTTCAGGAAGGGGAATCTTCCCTGCCGGAGGGTTTCCCGGAATCGTTCCCGATCCCAGAAGAGGCCCTGATCGGATCATTTGTGACTGACCCCGGGGATACCCTGATAAGAGATTCTTTATATTAAAGTAAAATCCCTCTAGCCTGTTTTGGAAGAGGGATTTTTTGTGTTAAGGGACCTGGTCCCTTATAAGGACCAGGTCCCTTAAAAAAGTTCAGCTGCTCAACAGCAGTGCTCACGCGAATTTTCCTGATTAA
>JAZFRV010000128.1:0-6307 GCA_036445875.1 Anaerolineales bacterium | reverse complement strand
TTGATATCTGGAATAGAGGAGTACCCCCATTTACAGCTAGTTGATGGGCAAGCCTTTATTCTATTAGATTCAATGGCTGAAGAAATTAAAAAGGCCGAGATCTGGGGAGCCCAGGGAAATCTGGGAGAAGATCAGCTTCATATATTGGACCATATGTTAGATGAAGCAGCCGAGGATCCGGCAATAGAAAATGTTATTGTTGTTCTTCATCACCACCCTTTTGATTTCCTGTTTTATCATGGGTTAAGAGATCAAGCCAATCTAAAGGAAGTGATTTCCCGGCGACACAAGCAACCTCCTCGCGTTAACGGTTTAATTTTTGGCCATAAGCATCTGGAACATCGATTTAATGATCCTGAGGAAAATATGGAGGAATTATTTGGGATCAATCTTATTTATGCCTCCGGCTCGACAGTAGAAAGGAATCAAGAGGGCAAGATGGTAATGCCTGTCATAAACGTATTGAATAAAACTATTGAGCGGTTCTTTATTTAATCATTCTGGCTGTTGCCTGATTTTCAAAAAGACTACACTATGGCCATCGATAAGAAATTCATGCGAGGTGTAAGATCTGGTTTACCAATTGCCCTGGGTTATTTCCCAATAGCGATAGCTTTTGGCGCTCTGGCAATTCAAGCTAACTTAACCTGGATTGAAGCCACCTTGATGTCAGTGATCGTTTTTGCGGGAGCTAGCCAATTTGTGGGTGTAAGCATGCTGCTGACAGGTGCAGGAGCGATGCAAATTATCACGACTACATTTTTTCTAAATATGCGTCACCTGATTATGAGTCTTACCATTAATGATCAGATGCGGCATTTCCCTCAATCTTGGAAGAATCTACTCTCTTTTGGAATCACAGACGAATCTTTTGCATTGCTTACTCTGGGGAAAGCCGGCAAGGACCAGGATCAAGAATTGACACCCTATTATGTCGGGGGACTAATGTTAACTGCCTATCTGGGTTGGATATCAGGTACAGCAGTGGGCGGGTTGGGTGCCAGCTTCATATCGGCAGAAATTACCACGGCAATGACCATTGGTCTATATGGGCTTTTTATCGGCTTGTTGATTCCACCGATCCGGAAATCTCTTAGTTATGGGGTAATTGCCGTAGTTAGCATGTTCTTGAATTACCTTTTAGGATTTATCGTAGATTCCGGATGGGCGATTGTTCTGGCAACAATCCTGGCAGCAGGATTGGGAATGATCTTTATCAAGGAGCCGGCATGAATGTCTTGTTCTTAATCCTCGGCATGGCTGCTGTTACTTATATCCCTCGCCTACTCCCAGCATTATTCCTGGATCGAGTAAAGTTTCCAGAATGGTTTCGAAAATGGTTAAACTGTATCCCTTATGCTGCTCTGGGTGCCTTAATCTTCCCGGGAGTGATTTTGGTGGAGAAAGACCAACCTCTTTTGGGATTGGCTGGTGGTTTGACAGCATTTTTCCTGGCTTTTCTTAATTTACATATTACACTGGTGATGGCTGGAGCGATAACTGTGGTGATAATCCTGCAAGTTTACATCTTCTAGCCCTCCAAAATCTAATTTCAATCCGGTAAATTATCCAGCCCTAACTGTGTACTGCTCTAATAATTCTTGCAAGCCTCCTGGTCCCCAGGTGGGAATTGAGTGAGTGGTCAGCGGTGAGTATCTGCGAGGATGTGCTAATAGATTTATTTCAATTGGAATTTGGCTATAATAGTAGACACCAGCCAATAAAATTTATCAGATCCATAACCAGCTTGTCCAGGAAAAACCAATGATCAATACTTGCCAAGAATATCTACACAAGCTTTGTCTGGAAATTCCCGAGCGACCAGTGGGAAGTGAAGGAAACCGACAGGCAACAAGGTTTTTCAGAGACATCCTGATCTCTTTTGGTTGGGAAGTGGATTCCACGTTATTTCATGCTATGGATTGGAGAGAAAACGGAGCTACTCTAACAGTTGAAAATCAAAGTTATCAGGTAATCCCCAGTCCATATTCCATTGGTTGTGATTATTATGGTGAACTGATAGCGGCTGGTACTCTCCAGGAATTGGAGGAGTTAGAATGCTCAGACAAGATCCTGTTGTTATTCGGAGAATTGACCCGCGAACAGCTTATGCCGAAAAATTTTGTCTTCTACAATCCAGAGCATCATCAAAAAATAATTACCATACTTGAAAAGAAAAGACCCGCTGCTATCCTCTCTGCTACAAGCCGAAATGCATCTTTGGCTGGTGGAGTTTACCCATTCCCATTGATTGAGGATGGAGATTTTGAAATCCCATCTGTTTATCTTACAGATGAGGAAGGGCAGAAGTTGGTCAGGATAGTGGGGAATAAAGGGTTGCTGGTTTCCAGGTGTATGCGGATTCCAGGAATTGGTTATAACATTATTGGTAAGTTAGGGAAAAATCAACGGAAAAGAATTGTAATAACCGCTCATATTGATGCAAAAAAGGGTACCCCGGGAGCAATAGATAACGCTACCGGGGTTATCATCCTCATGCTTCTGGCAGAAATACTGAGAGAATATCTCAGTGAAACTGAAATTGAACTGGTGGCGTTTAACGGGGAGGATTATTTTGCTGCCTCTGGCCAGATGATTTACCTCGATCAGAATCAAAACCGATTTGACGATATCCTCCTTAACATAAATATTGATGGGGCAGGATATCATCAGGGGTCATCAGCATTCTCCTTCTTTGACCTGAATAGTGGAGTGAAAACCCAAATTCTGAACGTTCTGGAAGGGTTTGAGGGTATTACAGAAGGAGCCCAATGGGTACAGGGAGATCACAGTATATTTATCCAGCAGAATGTACCTGCCATTGCAGTATCCTCTTCCTGGTTTATTGATCATATTGATGAGCAGGATATTACCCATACGCCAAAAGATCACCCGGATATTGTCAATTGCCAGAGGGTTGTAGAGATTGCCGAGGCAATTAGTTTGATAATCAAGCAAGGTCTTTATCATTGATAGATGGAGGATTGTGTTGAAAAGTATCATCATTTCATTTGTTTTTATTGATTTATTTGAGAAATTATCGGATCATAAACAAAAGGATATGATATGAAACACGATCATGGAGAACAAGACTTGCAAACCCTGATAAAACATATGCAGCCAATCCTCGAGGAAGAAGACCTGGTTTTTTGCAGTCTGCCTCCTAATCAAGCTGAGGATTATTTATCCCTCTGCCAGGGATTTATTGTAGAACCGGAAGGTATTACGGTGATCATCAGCAGGCATTTGGCAGATCTAAACGAACTGGCCTATGAGCTGGTTTTCAAGAGATTAACTCTGATGGTCCACTCCAGCTTAGAAGCGGTTGGATTCCTGGCCAGGATTACTGAGGTTTTGGCTGCGCAGGGCATCAGCGTCAATGTGGTCTCCGGGTATTACCATGACCATCTATTTATTAAAGAATCACAGTCTAAAGAGGCGCTCAAGATTTTAAAACTCTGGCAAAAAAAGTTATCTGAATAAGGATTAACCTGAGAGAAACTGACCTTCCTTCCCCGGGTTATAATGGATATTGGAGTCTACCGGGGATTGATTTTTATCAATCGGAGAGAGGATTTAAGGAGAAATGATGAAAAAATGGCAGTGGATCTTTCAGATTCTTATTCTAGTGATCCTGGTTGTTGTCGGTGTGATCCTGGTTAATTCGATCCAAGATTCGATCACTAACCAATTCCTTCCAGTTAGGGAGATGACGAATAATCTTGCTACCCAGATTTCAGTTGTGATGCATCCAACTCCCACGATTCTTCCCGATCCGGTAACCATTGTCCATGAAATTCGGAGCTTGGCACGACTGGAAACTATCCAGTTCAGTCTGGAAAAGATAATCACGGCGGAAACCCGCCAGGGTGTTTTTGAATGGTTGGTGGGTGATCGGCTGATCTTTGTTGCCCATGGCGAAGTGATCGCCGGGATTGATCTTAATAAATTAGATCCGGGCGATCTGGTGGTAAAAGATGCAGTGCTTTATGTAACATTACCGGAAGCGGAAATATTTATTACTGCCCTGGATAATGAGCAGTCTTATGTTTACGATCGAGATACAGGTTTATTTACTCATGGGGAGGTAAATCTGGAAACAGAAGCGCGCCAGGTGGCTGAAAGAGAGATAGAAAAAAGCGCCCTAGAAGATGGAATTTTGGAGTTAGCTCAACAAAACGCAATCAGCTTTCTGGATCGATTGTTTAGGGACTTAGGATATCCTGAAGTCATATTTGAGTGATTTTCGGTTTACTCGTAGAAAACCGCATCGAGTGTGATTTCCTCCAGATGCGGTTTTTTTATTGCCAATATTCATTCAAATTTAGAGTAGAATGATCAGGTATTGGATAAATAAACTAATATTGACGATTCTTCTGGTGAAGGTTTAGATATGAAAAAATCTTTAAAACCCCGTTGGTTCGCCCTTTATTTTTCTTCATTTATTTACTTAGGATTGGCCAGTGCTGTGATTGGTCCTTCATTATTAAGATTGGTTGAGAATACTGGATCGACTGTGAGCAGCCTGAGTATAATTTTCCCTATTCGATCCGCAGCTTACCTGGTTGGATCCTGGCTGGCCGGGAAATTATATGACCGCTCAGGAGGACATCAACTGCTTACAGGAAGTCTTGTCGTTTTAGGTATTACCCTGGGCTTGATCCCTATAATTTCTGAACCGATGAGTCTGATTTGGATCTTGCTGGTGATGGGTTTGGCAATGAGCCTGATTGATGTTGGAGGAAATGTACTACTCATTCGGGTCCAATCCACAAATCTTGGTCCGGCGATGAATGCACTGCATTTCTTTTATGGGTTAGGTTCTTTTATTGCTCCGATCATTCTGGCTTCCGCCCTTGAATTATCAGATGGACTGCAATGGGGATATTGGGGATTGGCATTGTTTTCTCTGCCTATCCTGGCCCAATTGATTTTTCTTCCATCGCCTGAACGATTGGATCTTCAGACATCAAACAATAGCGAGCATTCTCTGGGTGAATCACCTAATCTAAAGTTATTGATAGTGGTGATTGCCCTGTTTTTCTTTTCATTCGTTGGGGTGGAATTAGGATTCGGGGACTGGATCTCAACCTATGCAATCAGAATGGGTATTGCGGATGAAAGAACTGCTGTTTTTATGGCATCCGCATATTGGGGCGCATTTACAATTAGTCGACTTATCAGTATTCCACTATCTAATCGTTTTCAACCGGAAAAACTGGTATTTGCTAATCTGCTTGGCTCATTCATTGGACTTGGTTTAATTCTTGTATTTCCAGGGCACTCGATAATGGTATGGTGCGGAGCAATCATTTTGGGATTTTCTCTGGCATCGCTGTTTCCCACTATGTTCACTCTGTCAGATACATTGATACCGATGACTGGAAAAATTACCAGCTGGTTCTTAATTAGTGGGAGTCTGGGATCAATGTTTGTTCCCTGGTTGATCGGCAGGAATGTTGAATCTTCTGGCCCCCGGGTTATTATCCAGGTCCTATTTCTTTTGTTAATAGTCTCAGGTTTAATGTTCTTCCTTTTATCCAGATTGCAAAAAAAAACACCCACAGGAAAACCTGCAGGTGTAATGGTGTAGAGTATTGTAGCAATTAAATAACTGTTATTTTGATTCCGGGTCTCCTGGAATCACATATAAACTGGCATCCTTCATAATATAGATTACGGCGTCAGGTTTTTCCGACAGAAATTGATTAAGATAAGTCCGTAAAGTTTCCAAGGAGCTTTCCTGCTTAGGAAGCGGATCCAGACGATACACGCGCTTTAATTCTTCTGGATCCATCTCACTTAATATCTTGATATTGTTTTCTCCAAGGGTTTTCAGAATTCTTAAGGTGTCAACGGGCTTTTGATTGCCAATCCTGAAAGTGTCTTGATTGCATTTATTGGCAAGTACCCAGGCGAGAGATTCGTCCAAATCCAGATCTTGAACAGCCTCCATGGTCTCCTGGTACCCTACAGTCCCGGGTCCATCCTCACATGGTGCGAGAAGCAGCACGGTTCCCCCGGGTTGTTTTGCAGCGTTCCAGGCAGCATGGATGCCTTTTCCTGCCTGGTAGAGATTGATGCCTACCTGCCCCACAGATATGATAACCAGATCTGCTGGTTGATCTACCTTGATTACTCTTCGGTGGTAGAGGATTTCCCGGGCTTTTTCATGCAGACTGATAATATCTCCTGCATTGATTAACGTAATTTCTCCCCGATCCATAATGGCATCGATGCAGAATATAGGGGTGTAGTTTTGAACTAATTCTGTCATCTCTTTCATATCAGAGATGACCGGATTCTT
>JAZFRV010000127.1:0-7467 GCA_036445875.1 Anaerolineales bacterium | reverse complement strand
GCCCGGAGTAATGCTGGCATCAAAGTCCGGCAGCCACTCTCAAAGGTGCTGGTCCATGTCAAAGAAGGACGAGCCGAATTAGCTGAGGAGTTAATTGATATCGTCCGTGATGAGCTCAATGTAAAAGAACTTGATTTTGTTCAGGATTCCGATTCTCTCCTCGATTATGTGGTACTTCCCGATAATAAGGTTTTAGGACCTAAGTATGGAGCGGAGTTTCCGAAGGCAAAAAAAGCCTTAGCCAAATTAGATCCGAATGAAGTTGCCATACTGGTCAATGCAGGACAAGAGGTATCAATAAATTTTGATGGCTCAGATTTTATTTTTCTTCCCGAGGAAATATTGATCAGCACTGATGCCGCAGAAGGTTTCGCTACCGTAGACAGTAACTTATTAACTGTTGCCATCGAAACTGAAATCACACCCGAACTGCGGGAGGAAGGTCTTGCCAGAGAAATTATCCGCCGCATCCAGGATTTCCGGAAAAAAGCTGATTTTGAGATAGCTGACCGGATCTCCCTGGTATACAAGGCTACGGAAACCCTCCAAAAGGCGATGGAAACACATCGGGATTACATCATGGAAGAGGTTCTCGCAGTAGAAATGAACCAGGGCGACCCGGAAAAAGGAATGTTTAGCGGAGATGCCAGTTTTGAAGGCGAAGAAGCAACCCTGGGATTAAAGGTAAAAACCTAGAAAAGATAAAGGATACTGTTTCCCTCAAGGAAATCGTATCCTTTTTGATATAATCAAGATAATCAATATTATCCAGTATCCTCGGAAATGAAAATAAATCATCTAAGAAATTCTTTTTTTCATCATTCTAAATTATAGAAGCGTTGTTTTCTAAAAAATCAGCGCTTCTTACCACGCCCTCCTTTACGGGGGCGTGTTATTATTTATAGACGAGGATTATTGGGAGAACCACATGTCAAGCAAAAAAAAGATGACCATTGATGAACAAGTTGAATATTTAATGCAGGGCGCTGATTATGGCGACGAAAAATTAAAACAAGCCATGGCGGCAGAATTAAAAGAACGGCTGCTGGAAGTTGAAAAAGAAAATCGTCCGCTGCGAGTTTATTGCGGGTATGATCCCACAGCCCCTGATCTGCATCTCGGCCACACTGTAACCATGCGGAAGTTAAGCCAATTCCAGGAATTAGGTCATGATGTCATGTTTGTTATTGGTGATTTCACATCCTTAATCGGGGATCCATCTGACAAAGACAAACTTCGACCTCGTCTCTCGCCCGAGCAAATTGCCGATAATGCTAATACCTATGCAGAACAATCCTACAAAGTCCTCGATCCTAATAAAACCACTGTGCGTCATAACGCTGAGTGGCTTTCCAAATTGACTTTTGAGGATGTAATCAGGCTGAGCGCAAATTTTACCATCCAGCAGTTCCTGAGTCGGGATAACTTTGCTAAAAGATTTAGCAACAATGACGCTATCTACCTGCATGAGTTCTACTATGCATTGATGCAGGGATATGACGCTTTCGTATTAGATGCGGATGTGCAGGTGGGCGGCAGCGACCAGCTGTTCAACATCGTCACCGCAGCCCGGAAATTAATGACTGCCCTCGGAAAAAAACCAAATATCGGCATAATCATGTCCATCCTTCCCGGTACCGACGGGGTAATCCGGATGAGCAAATCTCTTGGTAATCATATCGCCATCACGGGAGACCCCAAGGATATGTACGGTAAACTGATGAGCATTCCTGACAAAGCCATGAGGGTTTTCAGCCGTCTGGTGACCCGCTGGACCCCAGATGAGATCAGCGAATTTGAAACAAAGATATCAAGCGGGGATCTACATCCCAAAGAGGCCAAGATGATCCTGGCCCAGGAAATCGTCACCATCTATCATGGTGAACAAGCAGCCAAAGATGCTGAAGCTGAATTTGTTCGCGTTTTCCAGGAACAGGGACAGCCAGAAGAGATGAATGAATATCAACTTCAGAAAGGCCAGACCGTCCTGGATGTTCTTCAGGATAGCGGACTCACAGAAAGCCGCAGCGAGGCCCGGCGCCTGATTAAACAAAGCGCAGTCCGCCTGGATGAGCAGAAACTAGGCGATCCCCATGCCGATTTTCCCGGAAAAGGAGTTCTTCAAGTCGGAAAGCGCCGTTTCGTCAAGATCATTTGATTTGAAATCAGAAACTCATCCATAATTTCGGTCTTTTTTCTGCTTGCATTTAAATATCTCGGCTGCTACGTTTCTAAATAATTCTTATTTGCTTCATTGACTTATCATAAACTCCCCTGGCAATCATATTTTGAGGCAATTCGTATTTGCTTAATGCCAGTTTTGCAGACTGGCTGCCCAACAACCGGAACTGCTTGCGAGGATAATATTTATCCCTCCCGGGATATGTATTGGAGCCGGGCAAGTTTCATTCATCCCGCCGTTTGTGCGAACCTTGAGAATTAATATTAACTTTTCTTGGGTTAAAATCAAAAGAAGGTCAGGTCATGAAACAAAGCACAGATATCAATTACGCTCAACAACTTGATCAAAGCGATCCCCTAGCTCATTTTCGGGATCAATTTGTGATTAACGATCCGGATTTGATTTATCTGGATGGAAATTCCCTGGGCAGGCTCCCTAAAAAAACCATCCCTCACCTTCGAGAGCTGATAGAAAAACAATGGGGGAATGATCTCATCCAGAGCTGGAACCGGGGCTGGTTTGAAAAACCAACCGAGTTGGGGTCTAAAATCGCCCAGCTAATTGGCGCCCAACCCGACGAAGTGGTGGTATGTGACACCACCTCGGTCAATTTATTTAAACTGGCGGCGGCGGCGTTAAGATACCAGGCAGGAAAAACCACCCTAGTCAGTGATGAGTTCAATTTCCCAACAGACCTGTACGTTTTTCAGGGGGTGGTTGAAATGTTGGGAGCAACATATCAAATCCACCTGATTCGCTCCGAGGATTCCATTTCCATCACAGAACAAAATATCGCCGATGCCATCAACAAATCGACCGCACTGGTCGCGCTCACCCATGTGGCGTTTAAGAGCGCCTTTATGTATGATATAGAAAAAGTAACCGCTTTGGCTCATAAAGCTGGCGCTCTAACCTTGTGGGATCTGTGTCATTCTGTAGGTGCGGTACCGCTTAAACTGAATCAATGGGATGTGGATCTTGCTGTGGGATGTACCTACAAATACCTCAACGGCGGGCCAGGATCGCCTGCATTTTTATACGTCAGGAAAGAGCTGCAGAAAATATTACTTCCCCCCATTTGGGGTTGGTTTGCCGATATAAATCCATTTGCGTTTGATCTTGAATTCACACCGGCGGATAATATTAACCGCTTTCAGATCAGCACACCTCATATTTTATCAATGGCTGGGATCGAACCTGCCCTGGAAATCCTGCTCGAGGCGGGGGTGGAGCCCCTCAGAAAGAAGAGTGTAGAACAAACTGAATACCTAATTCATTTGGCTCAAGAATGGCTCATTCAGCTTGGTTTTCAACTCGGATCACCGCTGGATTCAACAAAACGAGGTTCCCATGTCTCCCTGAGACACCCTGAAGCGTACCGGATCTGCAGGGCATTAATTGATCCCCTGCCAGGTGACTCAAAGCTTCGGGTTATTCCAGATTTTCGGGCTCCGAATAATATTCGCCTGGGTATCGCCCCTCTCTATACCACCTACTCAGATATTCACAGGGCATTAAGTAGAATCAAAACTATCCTGGATGATGGCATTTATCAAGATTATTCGCAAGAACAATTGAAGGTCACCTGATATATAGATCAGGGAGAAGGTGTTGATTCCGTTACCTGCTTCCGTCCGGCTTATGTTATCAACTCGGAACAATTTTACTGATAGCTGGTTTCCCCGTTATGGTATTTCATCTGTCGTCGTCGAAAAGCCCAACACATATAGGATATAGAGACAAAATAACTGGCAGGCAGTCGGTGCAGATTCTTAATCTTTGTGCCCAGAACTGTGGTTTTCCCCCGGAATCCCATAGGACCAATATCCAGCTCGTTAGCCTGGCTGGTGATCTTTTCTTCCAGTTCAGAAAGGGTCGTATCGGGGTTTTTGTCATCCAATTTTCGCAGTAATACCTCTTTGGAGGCGGCGAAGGATGATCCTCGATCTCCTCCAATTGCTATGCCCAATGTACCTGGCGCACATCCTTTGCCCTGGGCTTTTGTGATCGCATCCAATGCCGTTTTTCTCACACCATCCAAATCTCGACCGGCTGCCAGCGACATATCCGGCAATTTATACTGAGTGCTTACATTTTCACACCCACCGCCCTTAAGCATCAGATTTATTGTTAATTTATCCCCCTCAACTTCCTGGAAGTGGATCGATGGATAATGCTCATCTCCGCTGTTATCTCCGGTATTCTTCCCGGTCACGGTATTAACAGAATTTGGCCTTAAATAGGTTTGGGCTGTTGCTTCTATCACTGCTCCTTTGATCTGTGCAGAGAGTTTTCTTGTACTCCAACCTTCTGGGTAGGAGACATAAAAAATGGGCGTGCCTGTATCCTGGCAAATTGGTGTAGAGTTTTCCCGAGCCATTTCAACATTTTTCAGAATCGTATTCAATGCACCCTCGGCAGCCGAGCCCTCATCTTCTTGTTCCTTGGATTTCCGTAATTTTTCCTCAACATCCGGGGGTAAATCAGTGGAAGTTAATCGCACTAACTCCAAGATTTGTTCAGTTAAATCTGGTTGCATAAATTCCTCCGAAAATGGTGATTATTTATTCTATCTATATCATATATTACTTTTCAAACAACCGGGAGTACAGTAAAAGAAATAATCACTGATAGATATCTTAAGTCATATCCCTTCAAGGTTGTGCTACTCACTCGAAAAATGAAACTATGCTATA
Source organism: Anaerolineales bacterium (assembly GCA_036445875.1). Classification (GTDB taxonomy): domain Bacteria; phylum Chloroflexota; class Anaerolineae; order Anaerolineales; family UBA11858; genus B10-G9. Next base: position 2,589 of record JAZFRV010000127.1, on the reverse strand, counting down.
CTAATTCTGAATTATGTTAATTCAAGAAAATAGGGAAAATTGGATCAAAACGCTATATAAATTGCGGCTCCATTCTCTTTTAGCAACCTTTTTGGAAGCTTTAGGTCCAATCAATCTGCTTGGCGCCCAGCTGGTATATTTATGCCAACCAGTCTTGTCTCCTTTTATTCCAAATGAACAATCCCGAGACTTTGCCAGGATTTTAGAGGACCCAACGGAAACCGCAATATTCATCAAGGCTCTCAGGTCCTACGAGCCAACAGCGTAGTTGGAGGTAACTGTGTCAGCGACAGGTTTCACAGGGATTGTAGTTATTGTACTTTTCTTCGGGTTGATGATCTTTTTTTCGATTGTCAATAAAGATCCGGAGCAAAAAAACATCCGTCCCATACCTGCCTACGATAAGATCATTCAAGAAATTAATGTTGCGGTTGAAGACGGTACTCAACTGCATATCTCTCTTGGGAGAGGGGGTATTACTGGTCCAGAATCAGCTTCAGCTCTGGCTGGATTAAGTATATTAAAACAGATCATTGAAAAATCATCTGTATGTGATTTCCCCCCGATCGCTTCAACAGGAAATGCGGTAATTTCAATCCTGGCACAAGAAACAATTCTAGGGACTTCAAAAGCCATCAGTGTTGCAGACCAGAGCCAAAACCCCTCCGGCGAATTAGTTGGTGTTACTCCATTCTCATACGCAGCAGGTACTCTTTCAACCATCCGGGATAACAAAGTGTCGGCGAATATTCATACGGGTTGGTTCGGCAACGAAGTAACCCTGATAACTACGGCTGGGGAACGGCAGAGCACTCCAACAATTGCCGGTACAGCTCAACTTCCTGCTCAGGCCATCATCTATGCCTCAGCCTCAGATCCCCTCATTGGCGAAGAACTTTATGCCGGTGGGGCCTACCTGGGTGCCGGCAAGTTCCATTTGGCAAGTATTTCTGCCCAAGATATAGTTCGATGGATCATCATCGTTGTCATACTCGGCGGCCTCATATTAAATTTCCTCGGAATTGATTCTCTCATTGAAAGCATCCTGGCAGGTTCAATGTGAACATCAAATTAAAAGCTCCCATCTCAACAGCGATTGCCATCGGAGTAGGAATTGTCGTCCTTGCCGGCTACTTTATCCCATCCATTAACAACATTCGTTTCATCTTATTACGGACGGGGTTAGTATTGGCTGCAGTTGCACTCCTGGTTGGAATCATAAACTTACTTTTAGTCCATTTTAAAAAAATGGGGGCTGAAAACGAAAATAGTGGCTACAGTCTCATTCTGGTCATCGCTCTTATATTGACATTAATAGTTGGTACTATTGACATGGTCCAAACCTACCTGGTTGGACAACCCAATTTTCAGATGATTAATTGGGTCTTCAAAAATATTCAGCTGCCAATTGAAACCAGCTTACTGGCAGTTACAGCCGTGAGCCTGACATATGCCGCCGCCAGTATATTACGAAAAAGGATGGACTTTTTCTCCATCACCTTCTTTTTTGTGATCCTGCTGGTTTTACTTGGCTCATTTTCTATTCCTCCCGCTACCCTCCCCTTACTACATGTTATTCGTGATTGGATTTTTCGTGTTCCAGCATTAGGTGGAGCACGCGGTTTGCTTTTAGGTATAGCTCTGGGAACAATAACCACCGGAATCCGAATCCTAATGGGAATAGACCGTCCGTATGGGGGCTAATGATGACAGATATCCTTTGCCCTACCTGCGGTAGACCAAATCCTGACGAACTGACATCTTGTGATTATTGCGGCAGTCCCCTGGGAAGCGATGGATCCTCCTTGAGGGAAAATCTCTTACCTCCTGAAGATAAACCCGGGATCGAAAATAGTCAATCTGCTGAACCAGACGAATCTTCCCGTCTGGATGATTTCTTTAAATCAGAAGAACCTGATGATTCTTCACTGAGGAATGATCTATTAACCCCTGAAGATCCGGAGGATCGGGAGAACGCACTTTCACCAGAAACTGACGAATCTTCTCGGCTGGATGACCTCGTGCAACCAACCGAACCCGAAGGATCATTAGTGAGGAATGATTTCTTCACTGCTGACGAGAACAATATTTGGGAACCCATCCAACCCTCAGAATCTGATGAAACCTCCCCAGCAGATGACATTATCTCATCCGAAGATACCAGTACCCGGGACAGTATCCAATCAGTTAAGCCGGATGAAACCTCCCAGCCTGATGATTTTGATCCACCTGAATTTAACCTCGAAGCTGATAGCCCGCTAAAATCTGAGCTAGATGCTCCTTTTCCCCAGGAAGATTTCTTCGTGCCAGAAGAAAGTACTGAGGAAGCCATCTTGCCTCCAGTGTGGAGAAAAGATCCATCTCTCCAGGGCGAAGATATATCATCCGGGGGGATTGACGAATCTATCAGTTCAAAACCAACCGAATCCCCGGATGATGCCGAACTTGACCTGGAACCAATAGATTTCCCTGATGATTCTGGGTGGTTGGATATGCTTCAAGGATCAGATCCGACAACTTATGAGCAATCAGATCCCGTTGCTGAGATTTCTCCCCCGCCAGCTGAAAAAAAACCTCAAACGGACTGGC
>JAZFRV010000126.1:0-8337 GCA_036445875.1 Anaerolineales bacterium | reverse complement strand
CCCTGGGGGCTGGTCAATTCTTCAATCAAAGACAGGTTAACAGGAAGGCTGGCTCCGGTTCCCATCAGGATCAAACCCCGCACTCTGTCGGGATGATGAATAGCGATCCAGAGCGCGATCGCGCCGCCCATACAATGTCCACCCAGAAACACCCGTGTCAATTTCACTTTATTGAGCCAATCCAGGAGTCTTTCTCCGTAGGCAGAAATCCGCTGAAGCCCGTGACCCCGGGATTTGCCATGACCCGGTAAATCGGGAGTATATACTCGGTAATCAGCCAGGCGCCGTGTCTGGGCTGGCCAGGAAAGGTAGTTACCACCCGCGCCGTGAATTAATACGAGAGGTTTGCGGATAGTATCATCCGCATGATAAGCCTGGTAATACATATCCGCTTGGTAGGGCATATTATTCAATTATACGTCGTCTTGGAGTTTTAGATCAACCGCAAACGGTCCGCGGCATCTGGAGTAAGTGGTAGAACAACCTGGATCTGGGTGCCCTCTCCGGGGATGGATTTGATATGGAATACACCCTGGACCAGTTCCGCCCGTTCCCGCATGTTGAGCATACCTAGGCTGCCCCGATCATCGTAGTTGCCCATCACCTCATCCACCAGGAACCCTTTTCCATCATCTTCGATTTCCAGGAAAGCCAGGTCAGTTTGCAGACGCTTAACCTTTACCCAGATATGCTCAGCTTTGGCATGTTTACGGGCGTTGTTAACGGCTTCCTCAGCGATGGTAAAGATCACAGTCTGGGTGTTCATGTCCAGTTGTTCAACTAATTGGACATCGGTTTCAACCAGGACAGTTTGGCCGAAAGTCTCTTTAGTTTTTTCCGCCATGGTTTGCAAAGCTGGTATCAATCCTTCGGAATCCAGTACCAGCGGGCGGAGAGTGAATAGCATATGCCGGATCTGTTGGGAGGTCTTGCGGGCGAGCTCTTCAGTCTGGTAAAGTGCTTCAGCTGCTGCGTTTACATCACGACTGAGTAAATGCCTGGCTCGGCTGATTTGCATCGGGATGGCGGCCACCGTTTGAGTGGGTCCATCGTGCAGGGCCCGGGCCAATCTGCGCTGGGCTTCTTTCTGCACTTGAATAATTTGATCACGCTCGGTTTTGAGTTCCTGAAACAGATGGGCATTCTGCATGGCAATTTGAGCCTGGTGTCCCACGGTATTAATGATTTCCTGGGCATCGATCGAGAAGTAATTTTTTTCAGGATGCGCAAAGAGCATTACTCCGAAGGTATCCAATCCGGCCCGGAGGGGGATACAGAAACCGGATTTGCAGGCCCGAAAAGAAATAAATTGTTTCAGTTCAGGATCCGCTGCTAATTCCTGGGTCATGTGCGGATCGCCGCTTTCAATGACTTTTTCTAGCAGCCCAGCGATCCCGGGTAAACGCTGGGTCATATCCGGTCTGGGAAGACCACGTCCATAGGCAACCACCAGATCTGGTACAGTCATTTCCTCTTCAGAAAATAGGAGCACCGCACTGATCAATCGATCAGTGGGTAGATCAGATAATCTCAGCGCCAGGAAAGTTGCATCAAGACTTTTTTCAAGAACTCGGGAATAATTGAGGGTGACAGTCAGATCGGTGATCAACTGGAACATCTTGCGGAACCGTTCATTGATTTTGTCTTGATCCCTTGTTTTTGATTTGGATTTGGAAGTAACCTCAGCTTCTTCTTTAGGCAGCAGCAAATAACCAATCCCACCCCCCAGCAGCAGGGAGATGATTGCTGTTAATCCCACGATGATCCAAAACTGTTGACCTGACACCATCTTATTTCCCTAAAATCCTTCTGGATAATCCACTATATCATAACCTAAAAAACCGAACTTTTCATCGGGCGAATAGAGCTTCGTCCTGAAAATTCCTGTCCGAAGATTACCCTTTAATCCTCCCAGAGGAGGATAATTCCAATAATGCCGGTACTATCTTCTGGATCGCTTGAGCCCGGTGGCTGATAGTATTTTTATCCGCCATAGTGAGCTCAGCCATAGTGAGCCTGAGGTCCTCCAGGAGAAATACCGGGTCATATCCAAACCCTCCCTCTCCTCTTTCCTCCGGGATGATCTCTCCTGGACAGCGACCTTGCTGGGTGATGATCGAACCCTCCGGGCTGGAAAGGGCAACCACACACCGGAAGGCAGCTTTCCAGGGCCGGGACTTCTCCTCCAGGTTCTGGAGAAGGTATTGTCGACGGTCTTGATCTGTTGCACCTGGTTGGGGTGCGTAGCGGGCAGAAAATAAACCCGGAGCGCCATCCAGGGCTTTAACTTCCAACCCTGTATCATCTGCCAGAGACCACAGGTTAGAAGTTCTGGCAAATCCGGACGCTTTCAGGACTGCGTTTTCCCGGTAGGTTTCACCGCTTTCCTTAACCTGGAGAATTAACCCCAGATCAGCTGGAGTAACCAGCTCCAAATCAAGACCAGTTAATAACGATCGTAGTTCAGTTAATTTTCCCGGGTTGTTGGTCGCCAATAACAGCTTGATCATGAAAACACGCCTGATTTTGCTACCTTTATTCTAGATGATTAATAGATCTGGTGCTTAATAAAAACGAAAGGTTAACCGATACTTTCGGTGTGCCTTAAGGTAAAATTGAATAATAACTTTATTTTACCCTGTGATTTATGCCAACCAACCTTCCTGCCGACTATTTTAATGCAGAAGAACGTTTCCGGTCAGCGACGACACCTGAAGATAAGGTGAAGTACCTGGAGGAGATGATGAGCACGATTCCCAAGCATAAGGGAACCGATCATCTCCGGGCGGATCTGCGGAAAAGAATCTCAAAACTCAAAACAGCTACTACCTCCAAAAAGGGCAGCAAAAAACAGGCATCTCCCTATCATATCAACAAGGAAGGTGCTGGGCAGATCGTAATTATTGGCTGCACCAATGCTGGAAAATCTTCCCTGGTTCAAACTCAAACCAATGCTGAACCGGAAGTTTCTCATGTTCCGTTTACCACCTGGACTCCCATGCCAGGGATGATGTATATCGAAAATATCCAAGTCCAAATAATTGATACTCCCCCGTTCAGTGAAGATTATATAGATCCGGAATTTTTGAATTTAATCCGGCGGGTGGACCTGGTATTGATCATGGTGGATCTGCACACCGATCCAGTCCAGCAGCTGAAATTTATATATCAGAAACTTCAGGAGAATCGGATTGCCCCCAAACATTTAGAAGAGCAGGTTGAAACAGAGGAGTTTCTATTGTATGTGCCCAGCTTGGTGTTGGTAAACAAATATGACAATGAAGAATACGAGGAGACATTCCAGATATTTAAACAGCTGCTGGATATGGAATACCCCATGCTGCCTGTTTCAACCCAGACCGGATATAACATAGATACATTTAAACAAATCATTTTTGAGAAGTTGGGAGTGATCCGGGTTTATTCCAAGGCACCGGGCAAAGAAGTGGATAAATCAGCGCCATTTGTGGTTGAAAAAGGCATACGATTGGCCGATTTTGCGGGCAAGGTCCACAAGGATTTCCAGGAAAATTTAAAAACCGCCCGGATCTGGGGAACTAGCGCAGATTTTGAGGGTCAAATGGTCAGCCGGGATCATGTCCTCGAAGATGAAGATGTGGTGGAGCTGCAGATTTAAAAGTGGGGGAAATGGGGGAATGAACTGTCATTGCGATCCTGAGCGAAATGAAATGTCAGACGAAGGGGAAGCGATCTCCATAAATGTTGAGCGGATTGACGCGTCGGACTAGGTCCTCCTCGCAATGACAATAAACACACACACTGTCATTACGAGTGAAACCAAGCAATCTCCTGATAAGTTGAGGTGATTTCCGCGTCGGACTAGGTCCTCCTCGCAATGAAAAAATTACTGGTATGATTAGTTGACTTATGAATCTCGATAAAAAAATCTGGCGACAATTATCAATCACAACCATCATCCGCACAGTCTACAGTACCGGTTTCCGGATGGTATTTCCCTACCAGCCAATATTTATGAAGAGCCTGGGAATCGAGTTAGCCCAGATGACCCGCTTGATCGCCGGGCAATCCCTGGTGGGTATCTTCAGCCCCTTCCTGGCCTCGATGTCAGATACCCGGGGACGAAAAACCGGCATGCTGACCGGGATGATCATCTTTTGCCTGGGTTCTCTGGTAGTTGTATTCCAACCAACAATCCTGGGCTTTTTCCTCTTCCTGGTATTTTCCCTTCTGGGGAAATCGATCTTTGACCCTTCCGTTCAGGCCTATTTTGGAGATCAAGTTCCTTACCAGCGGCGAGGATTAGTGCTTGCGATCAGCGAAATGAGCTGGTCAATGTCATTCTTTATCGGTGTTCCAGCCTTGGGATTCTTGATGAATCAGTTTGGATTGCTGGCGCCATTTTTAGTCCTGGCAATTTTAGGTCTAATCTCTTTCCTGGTAATAATCCTGATCATTCCGGCGGATCCGATTGATAAAAAAACCCAGCGTTCCACGCTCAGTAACTTTGGCCTGGTATTTCAGTCCAGATCCGCTCTGGCTGGATTAGGGGTGATGCTGCTGATTTGTTTTGCCAATCAAGTTGTTAACGTTGTTTTTGGAGTTTGGTTAAATGAGTCTTACGGATTTCAGATTGCAGCCCTGGGTGGGGCGTCCGTGGTGATCGGCATTTCAGAGTTGATAGGAGAAGGGGGCGTAGGCCTGGTTTCAGATCGACTCAGTAAACAGAAAGCTGTTCTGTTTGGTGTGATCGGGAATATCCTGGCTTCGATTCTGCTCCCATTTTTAGGAGTCACGGTTTGGGGTGCGTACCTGGGTTTGTTCTTGTTTTACCTGACCTTTGAATTCACTATTGTCAGTGTGATCCCACTCATGACCGGTGTCCTGCCCGAAGCCCGGGCTACAGTTATGGCATTAAATATCGCCAGCGCTTCCCTCGGGAGAGGAATTGGTTCTCTGATCGCGGCTCCCCTCTTTGCCTGGGGATTTGGTTTGAATGCTGCCTTTGCCGCAATTGTGAACCTGCTGGCGATAATTTCTCTTCGATATGTACTGGTAAAGGAGGAAAGTTAGTTTTATTCGATTGGAAGACCTTCCAATTCCTTTACCATTCCTCCAATCACGTCAAATCCTCCCTGCCAGAAATCCTTACTGGAGATATCGATTCCAGAATCCTTCAAGATCGCAGCTGGAGCCCTGGATCCACCGGCTTCCAGGATTTTAATGTAGCCCGGTTTAAAGGCATCTCCTTCTTTCTTATATCGCTGATAAAGAGATAAAACCAGCAGCTGGCCAAAGGCATAAGCATATACATAAAATGGAGTGTGGTAGAAGTGAGGAATTGAGACCCATTCCCAACGGAATTCGTCACTTAACTCTACGGCTTTGCCGAACTGTGTTTTGAGATTCTTGAGGTACATATCTGACAGCTCATCAACTGTGGCACCTGCCTGGATCATTTTATGCGCTTCCCGCTCGAAGAGGGCAAAGAATGACTGGCGCATGATAGTGGCATAGGAGTCATCTACCTGGCCGAAGAGAATATCCCGCCGAACAGCTGGATCATCTTCCTGGGAGAGCAGCCGGTCAATCAATAACATCTCCCCAAAAGTTGAGGCGTTCTCCGCTAATGGCAGTGAGGAATGATAGGTAAATATGCTGTGATCGGCTGCCAGCAGGGCATGAATGCCGTGACCGAGCTCATGGGCCATGGTGGCCACTGCATCTGCAGTACCCTGGAAGTTTAGTTGTATCCAGGGAGATAAACCCGGAGTCGCTGACCAGCAAAAAGCTCCGCTCCGTTTGCCTTTTCGGATTTCACTATCCACATGGTCATCATCCAGGATCTTCTGGGCCAATTCAGCAATGCGGGGATCAAAAGCCTGGAAGGCATTCAGCACCATTTCCACACTTTCCTGGTAACTATAGGTTTTATCTGATTTGGCGACCGGGGCATATATATCATAGCGGCGCAATTGATCCATTTTTAACCAGCGGGATTTAAGATCAAAATAGCGCTGAAAGACAGAGGCATTAGTTTCACAGACCTCAAGCAGAGCATCGACAGCATTATCCGGGATATCATTGTGCAAGTTTCGAACTGCGATCGGGGTTTTATATCCGCGGAGATCAATATTCTCATTTGCCCAATCCCTGGCAAGGGTTTGGTAAATCTGTCCCAAGATGGGACCATCATCGCCGTAGACCTTGTAAAGCTCCTGGTAAATTGCCGCCCGCAGATCGGGATTGTGATGGCGGGCATACACCATTAACTCGCCGCGGGTCATTTCCTGCTCTTTTCCGTCCACTTCCACCCTATATACGTAGCGGTTGGTTATTGAGCTATAGAGAGTGTTCAGGGCGCTGAAGCCGGTCACATCTTTGATATTTATTACCTTTTCTTCCGGTTCAGAGAGGGTGTGAGGAGTGAAGTGGCGCATTTCCTCCAGCCAATATTGCAGATCGCCGGCGGTTTTCATCAAACGGTCCGCGTTCTTTTGGTCCAATTCTTTCCACCACAGGTTAAAGAATATTATTTTATTCTGCAGAGTCACCAGGAATTGATCAATTTTGGCTTGCAACGCCAGGGCATCCTGGTTCTGGGTATCTTCCGTTAACCACAGCCCGGTAAAAACAGCCAGTCGGTGAATTTGAATGGTAATCCCTTCAAGTTCTGTAACAATCTCCTGGAAGGTATCTTGATCTATATCGGCTGTGAGTTTAGGACGGATCTCTTCAAATTTAGAGACAGCATCTTCCACGGATTCCATGGCTCCATTAAATTCGGGAGAATCATGACCCGGAAATAAGGCAGATAAACTCCAGCGTTTTTGGGTATAGGTATTAGTCATTGTGCACTCTCTTTATGGATTTTCTGGTTTATTTATGAATACAGCTTAAGTTTTGCGATTATACTTCAAAATAAGCTTGTGTGGGTCTAAACTTCTCTCCGGAATAGTGTAAGTCTGATTTTTATCAGGATTCCCAGAGGACAGCCGTGTTATAATTTTTTGACAGTTTTTCCATACTAATACGATTGAAATCAACCTATTTATATAATCGGAATCTACTCGCACCCGGAGAGACCCGGTGCGATCAAATCTGTAGGAGACATTATGGCAGAAGCGTATGATTTTCAAAACATCATCATGGTGCTGGAAAAATTCTGGGCAGATCAAGGTTGTCTGATCTGGCAGCCTTATCATACTGAAGTGGGCGCGGGCACCATGAACCCTGCCACATCACTCCGGGTGCTTGGACCTGAACCCTGGAATGTGGGCTACGTGGAACCCTCCATTCGACCTGATGATGGTCGCTACGGGGAGAATCCGAATCGGTTCTACCAGCATCTCCAATACCAGGTAATCTTAAAGCCGGATCCGGGAAATCCTCAGGAACTATACCTGCAATCTTTGGAAGCCATGGGTATAGACCCCGAAATTCATGATATCCGTTTTGTAGAGGACAACTGGAAATCTCCAGCACTGGGATCCTGGGGTTTGGGGTGGGAAGTGTGGTTGAACGGGTTGGAAATCACTCAATTTACCTACTTCCAACAGGCTGGGGGAAAACCGCTTGATCCTGTATCGGTGGAACTTACCTACGGGCTGGAGCGAATTGCCATGGCTCTCCAGGGAGCACGTGATTTTAAAGATATTCGCTGGAATGAGCATTATACATACGGCGACATTCAACTGCAAAGTGAACAGCAGTTCAGTAAATATGCCTTTGAGCTGGCTGATGTTGATAATTTGCGGGAGATGTATCGCCTTTACGAGGAAGAAGCCGAACGATGTTTGGCAGAAAAACAGGTTTTACCAGCCCATGACTACGTGCTGAAATGTTCTCATACCTTTAATCTCCTGGATACACGCGGTGCGGTGGGTGTCACCGAACGGCAAGGATTCTTCCACCGCATGCGGGATTTATCCCGAAAGGTGGCCGATGCTTATTTGGAAGAACGGCAAATTATGGAATTCCCCTGGTTATCCATTGAAGGGAAAGGGAAACAGGCTGGAAAAGAATACAAAAAGACGGTTTATCCTGACCACCCCGCTCCCTTCTTATTGGAAATCGGCACTGAAGAACTGCCCCACGGCGATGTGGTAGATGCCATAAAACAATTGGAAAAAATCGTTCCTGAATTACTCGATGATCTCCGCCTGGAATACACTGGTTTAAAGGTCATGGCAACTCCCCGGAGATTAGTAGTCTCCCTGGAAGAGTTGGCAGCTCGACAGACTGATTTGGAGCAATTGGTTAAGGGACCCCCTGAAGACCGCGCCTATGATCAGGACGGCAAACCTACCCGCGCAGCTGAGGGTTTTGCTTCCTCCAAAGGTGTCACAATGGATGAAC
>JAZFRV010000125.1:0-5011 GCA_036445875.1 Anaerolineales bacterium | reverse complement strand
GAGAGGTAATGAGGAACTGCTCCTACAATTTTGCTGGAGATCTGGTCTTCTTCTCTTCGAACCTTTACCGCATTCTCTTCCAACCCCCAATTATCATGCAGCGTTTCAGCAAATTGAGATAACAGATCAATCGGAGCATCTGCGGTAAAAATGGTCCAGATTTCAACATCCTGGCCGGAATTAGATTGTTCCCAGATTAACCCTCCACAGGAGAAGATAACATCATCCAAATGGGGGGAGAGATAAATCCATTTCATAGTTAATTTGTATCACAATCAATCCAACTTTTCTACGAGCACCCACATCTGTTTTCCATCCGTGATAATTTGAATCGATCCATGTTGATCCGTACGCAGGAGAGAATAGCCTGCCAATCGATCAACCAAACCCCTATCAGGTAGCCCCAGGTTATTTTTTATACCAACGCTCAAAAAAAAGATCTGGGGATTTAAATTCCTGATCCACTCCGATGGATTACTGGATTGGTATCCATTGTCTGCCGTCATGAGGAGTGTTAAATTTCCTAAATCCCTGCCCATCCGGATTTCTTCCCGGTATTCTTCTGAAATTCCATATGGGAATAGTGATCGAAAGTCTTTGTATTCAATCAGGAGAGTTCCTCCCCTGCGGCTTTCAGCAAGCACTGTGATCTTTACACCATCACCTAATTCCAGAATCTGACCTGGCTCTCCAAAAGTTATCGGAATTGAGTTCTTCTCCAATTCAATTCTCAGATTTTCCGCTTCCCAGCAAAGCGAATCATCCCCCAACCAATATACCTCTTCAGGCAAAAAACGAGGAAGAATACCCGCCAGGGCATCGATATCTTGCTCCACTGGGGATGCTATCAGAATGGTATTTAACTCCCTTTTAAAGGCAGGCTGTCTGCGTCCCAGATGATCAGAAAGGCGTTTTGTGCTGGGTCCGCCATTGATAAGGACTTTATCCCCCGAGGGTGTAACCAGATATACTGCGCTGCCTGTTCCAACATCCAGCATATATATATGCAACCGACCATCCGGGGCGCTGAATACAGCCTGCCAGCATATTATTAATCCAACTCCAAACCCAATGGTAATCAGCGAGGGTTTTAGAGCAGCGGCAAACCAGGTAATTACAGATCCTCCAAAGGTTATTACTCCCAAGCACAGATACATCAAGCCTATCCACCCCACGCCGATCTCGCCGGTATAAAGAGTTCTGAAAGGCAGCCTGCTGAACCACTCCACGACCCGGATAGTGTAAAGCACAAAAGGATACACCAGTGGAGAAGCAGCCGCCCCCAGCGGGAAATAGATAAGCCCCAGGATTAACGCTAATCCCCCTACCAGCATAATTGGTGGTTGGACCGGTAAAATTGCCGGGTTTGCCAGGAACGTATTCAGGGAAAAGGAATGAAAATGATAAAGCATTACTGGAAAGGTCGTCAGTTGGGCTGCAAAAGTAAACAGAATGTATTCACTGATAGGTTGAGTGATTCGCTGGGCAGTCTGCTCGGGAAGAAACCTGGACGAGAAATTAAAGAATCTTTGAGCAAATGGATCTGCATATAAAACTAATCCCAATGTAGCTGAAAGAGATAATTGAAATGAGATATCCCAGGGAAGTTGGGGATTGATAAGAATCATAATCAGGCTCGCCAGAGCAGCCGCATTAATTCCATGCTGCCTTCTCCCAATTTGTTGAGCAAAGATCGATAAGCCGCCCATAACTGCAGCGCGAACAACCGCGGCATCAGCTCCCACCAGCAAGGTATAAATGCCGATTCCAATCATAGCTGCTACAGCCCCTTGCCGGGGATTTAACAGCCGGCTGAAAAATCGGGAGAACAAACCTGCCACAATAGTGATATTAAATCCAGAGATGGCAATAATATGGGAGGTGCCTGTATCCCGGAAAGCCTGCTGGACCTGATCAGGTATCCCGGTTTCAACGCCCAATAAAATTCCCGCCAGCAGGGAGGCTTCCGGATCGGGCCAGAGGCGATACAAAACTTCCAGCGCTCTCGATTTCAGTTTAAAGATGCCCTGGAGTACTAGATTGCCTTGTCCTTGTTCCAAAACTACAATTTCCGCCTTGGGCAGATAAACATAGATTCCTTTGCGTTTCAGATATTCCCGGTAGGAATAATCTTCATCTTCGGGGGGTATTTCCAGGTATCCAGTCAGCTGCACTCGATCTCCAAACTGGGGATTTTTTTCAACAGGAATCTTCGCGAGCAACAACCCCTGAACAGGAAAACTCTCCTCCCCGCGTGAGGTTTGAATCCGTTCGGTTTTGACCTCGATATTCGTGATCTGGTCCCGAGAATCCGGGAAATCATTGATCACCCCGGTAATGATCACGGAGGATTTTTCTTCAACATAATTTGTAAGATATAAAGGGTCTTCAAAATCAGGAAGGGAAGTAAGGTATCGTGACCCACCCAGGATAAACGATATAAACAAGCTGAGGATCATTCCTCGTGGATAGGCGGATAATTTCTGATGACCCGGATATTTTATCCAAAACAAACCCATCAGAACCAAACTTCCACCAATACCCAGAACAAACCAGATAAAAAAATTCCAGGATAGGATATCAGCAGAAATCACGCCTGCAAAAAAAGAGCAAGTTATCCAGATAATCGGCATCGTTCTCCCCCACTGCCTTGTATTTAAATGACAATTCCCCCTCAAATTCTTTTAGAAACTTTTTATTCGATATTCACCAGTATAAAATTATCACGAAGAATACGCTTCTCATCATTGGCTTCATTGGCTCGATACATCAACTGCTGGGCAAGGACCGCTGTTCCAAAAACAAACAGTCTTCTTGGGGATGGGTTTTCTTCCTGTAAAATCACCTCATCCGGGATCTTAAGTCTTTTACAAAGGGTCTGAATTTCCATTTCCTCAAAGTTGCCTTCCCCCATATCACGAACAAATTTATTTCGGATATGCCAGATCAGCACCAGGTCATGATACTCCGTTCTGCTGATTAATCCAAATCCAAAAGCAGCTTTAATTCTGGCTTCAAAAGTACCTAACGGGTTCTCCTCACCCAAAAGCATCCTGGTAATCTTTTCGTCATCAACGATGAAACACTCCAGCAAGCGGGCAAGATGCGTATTCAAATAGGTAGTTCCCAGGATCGCAACCGCCCGGTCGCTCTTCTTTTGAAATTCATCAACTAGCCGCTTCCATTCCCGGATAGCTCCAGCTTTTGGGTCTACCATCTCTACATTCCTCAGACAAACCAATCAATTTAGTCAGGCTTATTTATTATACATGACAACTTGATTTCAGGACGAGAACTAACATGTTTCTAATCTGAAGACCTCAACGGGGTCTTGCTTCGTTGAAGATCCATTCAAATTCATTCGAATATATTTCTGCAACCTCTTCACTGTGAACCACCAATGTATTCTCATCATTGATAGTTTCTGCGCTTCGGGTGAGGTTATAGGATCCCATAATGACTATCTTTTCATCCACGATGATCACTTTGTGATGCATCTTTTCTGAATAAGCATCTAAATAAACTTCCAGGTTATGATCACTTAATCTTTCATATTCCGATCCCAGCCCGGATCGCTCCTGGTAAGCATCCATTACCCCCCGGACTAAAATCCCCTGGCTGGCCTGATGAATAAGGGCATCGGCTATTGCATCGGACGTGAATGAATAAAACATAAAATCTATCGATTTATCTGCTTCCAGGATCAACTCGATCATCCGTACTGCAGTCGAATCATCTGGAGAAAAATAAGTTTCCATCTGGATGCTGTCAATCGTTAATACCGGATGAGGTGTGTTATCCAGAACGATCTCCCCGAAAAAACCTTCTATAAACATTTCTTCAAATTCAGAGGTGTAATTTTCTGCTACCAGGGTGGAACGGATCCTTACCAGGTTATTGAGATGGAGATAAGCCCCATTGACCGTCATGTTCATGGATCCTGTCCATACTTCTGACTGATCAATGATAAAAAATTTATTATGCATTAATCCTTCTGCCTGGTCGGGAACAACTGGAATACCCGCAGCAATCAGCTCTTGTATTTCCGGTCGGTCCAGGGAATCCTCTTCTACAACCATCCGGACATTCACACCCCTCTCGTGAGCCCGGATCAAGGCATTCCTGATCGTCCATAAATTCAAGTCATATAAGGCAGCATCAATTTGATGCCGGGCATCATCCAGGGAATCGGCCAACAGTCGATCTGGTCCACCCCGGAAATTATCATTTGCAATGGCAGTGAAATAAACACTGAAGAGTTGATTTGGAGAGGAATACTCTGCCGGCGTAATACTGGGAACAGGATCCAACCAGCTGGCAGGTTCTGGTCCGCAAGCACCCAGGATAATAACCAGGCACAATATCTTCCCAAAAAGAAGGGCTCGATTATTCTTATTCATCAAGATATTTTCCCCCTCAGGCTGTGTCTAAACAACGGATGAGAACATTTCTCCGGTGATTGAGGGTCCTGTGTTCAAACAGGTAAACCCCCTGCCAGGTCCCAAGTTGAAGCTCACCCTGTTCAACCGGAATACTTAAGCTGGTGGCAGTTAAGATTGATCTCATGTGAGAGGGAGAATCATCACTGCCTTCCATAGTATGACGGTACCAGGATTCCCCCTCAGGGATGAGGTGTTCCAGAAAAGCCTCTAAATCTTGCCGGGCTGTTGGATCATAACTTTCATTAATTACCAGAGACGCGCTGGTATGCGGGATAAACAGATGACAGATTCCATCCATAACCGCCCAATTCATAATCAATGGAGAAATTTGGTGGGTGATTGGATAAAGTCCTTTCCCCCGGGTTTCAATATGGATTGTTTCTTTATACCAATTCACAAGATTGCCTCCCTGCTCCTATTGTACCGGAAAACAAAAAGGGCAGCGAGATCTCGCTGCCCTTTCGACTGTCCTAGGTGGATTAACTAGGTTTAATCGTCGGATTCTTCTTCAGAGTCGTCGTCGGATTCTTCTTCAGAGTCGTCGTCGGATTCTTCTTCAGAGTCGTCGT
>JAZFRV010000124.1:0-3726 GCA_036445875.1 Anaerolineales bacterium | reverse complement strand
GTGTACGAGTATAACTCCCCCTCCAGTCCAATTACCGGATCCTGGTAATCCAGGAATCTGACGGGTTTTCCACCCAATGCATCTACCGCACACTGAAGTTCCTTTTCACGAACTGACCCCAGATCTTCCCGGGCACAGATTGGGGGATCTCCCATTTCTCCACCTTCGCCCCGGGTGGCACAAATAAAATGAATCTCCAGTCCCTGATCTGCCAGGTAAGCAAAAGTTCCTCCCAGGAATACAGATTCATCATCGGGGTGGGCAAAAAACGCCAGGATTCTCATCGGACCGCTCTGATTTTCATTCATAAAACCAAAGGGTACCACAAGCTCTGTTAATAAGATATAAGAACTAATTGATGAGACTAAACAAGCTCATCCAACGTATATAATTAAGGCAAATACATTGATCTAAAATACATATCCAAGTTCTAAGCGGAGGAGAAAAATGCAAATTACTATTTTGGTATCAGCCTTAGCCATGTTTTCCTGGCTGGTTGTTGTCGGTGTTATAGCCCTGGCTGTGCTGCGCGCCCGGGAAGGGAGGAAAGCCCGGGGACCGGTGACGGGTATTATCGTCGCCCTGGTTGTTGCTGTGCTATTGAATGCAGTCAGTGCGGGATTGGTCTTTCTCCAACCCCAGGAGCGGGGCGTGGTGATCAGTGCAATTGAAGCAGGTGGATACAGAAAGAACATTCTTCAACCTGGTCTACACTGGGTGATTCCATATGCAGAAAGCGTAAAGACTTACACCATTTCTAAATCCACATACACTATGTCAATCGCCCATTTGGAAGGAGATATCCAGGGTGATGATTCGATTGCAGCCCGGACATCAGATGGCCAGGAAGTATATCTCGATGCTTCGATCATTTTTTCTCTTGATCCCACTGCCGTCCTGGATGTTCATATCATCTGGCAGGACCGCTACGTGGATGGCCTGGTTCGCCCCACTGTCCGCGGCATAATCCGCGACGCAGTCTCCCACTACAAGGTTAATGAGGTCTATAGCACCCAGCGCGATCAGCTTAAGATCCAAATTGAAGAAGAACTTTCCGCTGCTATGTCGAATAACGGTTTAATCCTCTCTGACTTTGTGCTGCGCAACATCACCTTTACAACCGAATATGCGGCGTCAATTGAGAAAAAACAGATCGCCGAACAGTCAGCCAAGGAAGCGGAATATGTGGTTGAACAACGAAAACAGGAAGCCGAACAAGCCCGGCAGGTTGCTGAAGGATCTAGAGATGCGGCAATTCTTGAAGCGGAAGGACGGGCTCAATCACAAGTGATTGAAGCCAAAGCAGAAGCTGAAGCGCTGCAGCTGATCGCGGATGTTCTGGCCCAGAACCCGGATTTACTGAATTATCGTTACATCGAAAAATTAGCTCCTGGTATCCAGGTGATGTTGGTCCCGAATGACAACCCTTATCTCCTCCCACTTCCAGAATTAACACTGGATGGGAACGAATAATCACATAAGGTGCCATTCAGCGAGCTCACAATCGTAGATAAAAAAACCTGTGCTGGATTTGACCAGCCCAGGTTTTTTTATTGATAGGATCCCGGAGTTTCTAAAACTCCGGGATCCATAATTATTTACAACCGGGTGTTGCGCGGTAGTTCTTTTCGTGAAAATATTAATAATCCCCTAATTGTCTGCGGTAAAGCAACTTTCTTCTCTGCTAAGATACTTTTTCGCCAAGGTTTCTATGATAGAATTTTTTTAATCCTCAGTTGGTATCAAACAGGAAAAATGATTGATGGAAATACAAAGTAAAGAACAAAAACCCACTGGTCGCGAAATTCGCCTCACTTCCCTATCAAATTGTGCTGGTTGAGCATCTAAGCTAAATGCGGAGACGCTGGCGCAGGTCTTGGGCCCAATTGAGAAACTTTTTTCCAAAAAAGACTATCCTGATCTTATGGTTGGGTTGGGTGAGCCGGATGATGCCGCGATCTGGAGGTTAGATAAAGATCGGGTTTTGATCGCGACTACGGACTTTTTCACACCCGTAGTAGACGATCCTTATGATTACGGAGCAATTTCTGCCGCAAATAGCCTGTCTGATATTTATGCTATGGGAGGATCTCCCTTCCTGGCTCTCAACATTGCCGCTCTACCACCAGATCTGCCTCCAGAAATATCCAGTGAAATATTACGCGGAGGCGCGGAGAAGGCAATAGAAGCCGGGGTGGTGATCGCAGGCGGCCATACGATCCAGGACAAGGAACCTAAATACGGGTTGATCTGTTTAGGTTTTGCGCATCCTGATTTGATCATGACTAAAACCGCTGCTAATCCGGGAGAAGCCCTGGTTCTCACCAAACCATTAGGGTTCGGGGTAACAACTACAGCAATTAAAAATCAAAAAGCCAAACCTGAGCATATCCAGGAAGTGGTAATCTGGATGAAACGACTCAATCAAAAAGCGTCAGAACTTGCGCAGTCCTTCGGCGTAAAAGCCGCAACGGACATTACCGGATTCAGCCTGTTGGGACATGCCTGGGAAATGGCGGCTGCATCCGGAGTAGGGTTACGTATCCATTGGGATATGGTCCCATTCATCAGTGCTGCCAAGGAATATGCTAGCTTGCACAATTTCCCTGGCGGCGCCTTTGATAATAAGTTGTTTTTTGAGGATCACATCAAATTCTCCAAATCCCTGACCGAGGAAGAAAAAATGCTGCTCTTTGATCCACAAACGAGCGGCGGATTGCTGTTCACAGTTGATAGTAATCAGTTGGATACCATGATGTATAAGGCAGAAAAAATGGACCAACCGGTCTGGGTAATTGGCGATGTCGTGGAAGGCAATCAGATCTCAGTTCAGTAGGAGCAATGGATCTTTCTAATATTCAAGAGGCTGCCATGCTGAGCAGCCTCTTTTCTATTTTGGCCTGTCCCCAATGGCGGTTATCCTGGATTTCACCAATCTCCGGCATAATCCAAATGAAAGGGTTTAGCTTTTTCTACCAGGTATAAGCGCTGCAATTCCACCAATTGTCGAAGGTGCAATAAATCATGAGTTACCCAGGATACAAACATATCCCCGGCTTTTATTTCTCCGAACGGCGCTTCATAAGCAGTATCCCAGTCTGGATTTTCTACTGAATTCAACCATTCCAAGTTTAAATTTCTCAGAGTCATAAACCGGGTTAAGGATTCAATTAAATCCTGTTCATTATATTTGTGTTCCAAAACCCAACCACTCGGGTCAATCGCCGGCCAAGGTTTCTCTGATTTTTCCAGGATCATTTTCATCCTAACTGGAAAATCAAATTCCTCTTCATCTGCCAGGTGATTTACTACTTCCAAAATTGACCAGGTGTCTGGATCCTGTTTCCAGCTGGATTGCTCCTCCGGTAGACCACGGGCAAGGGCAGCAATGCGATCTCGATTAATTGCCAGCTGTCGTTTTAAATAGGCTGAATCCATCTTTCCTCCCGGAACATTCTAGAGAATCCTCTATCCTGGCAGTGTCAGGGGAATGACATCACAGGTCTTTCGAATATGTTTCCATTATACTGGACAATCGCCCGCCTTAAGAACCCTTACTCAGAGCGGCTTCCACAGCCGCCAGGGCGTGGATCTCCATGGTATCAAAGACGGGAACCAACACGTCTTCCGGCTTCACCAGCAATCCGATTTCAGTACATCCTAAAACAATACCCTGAGCTCCCCGCTCCACCAGGGATTCAATCACCTCTTGGTAAATTATTCGGG
>JAZFRV010000123.1:0-5537 GCA_036445875.1 Anaerolineales bacterium | reverse complement strand
GAGTACTTTCCTCACCATCACCAGTGGGAGATTGGGCCTCCTATGCAATGGCAGTTTTTCTGGCAGATTCAACACCACTCAACCAGACTTCTTTGGTGAGTGATGCCTCTACTCCTGCTTGAACGGCATCATTTATATTCACAGGCTGTCCCTGAATCGTGGAATTGCAAGCAGATATCAGAACAATTATTACGAAAATCCACAGCAAACTAATTTTCCGCATTAAACATATTCTCCAACGATTGATTTATCAATAGCAGTTTACACAATATTCGCTAATCCGTCAACTCATGAAATTTGATAACCCCCTGAGAACCCTTCACTCATACAATTTCCAGCTTTCTTAATCTTCAGACAATATTTATGTAAGCTCTGCCTGCATCGGAATCAGCAGGCAGAGTTTTTTTTGGTCTTCTTATTAAGGTAATGTACATTCTTCACACCAATAACCTGGAGGTATATCAGGGCATGTAACATAACAGGTGGGCATACACTGTACTGCTGCTGCTGCGAGATTTAGGAAGGTCCAAACCTTACTACCGCTACCGTTACCACCGTTTTCTGGTTTTTCTTCAACGTGCATCTGGCATAAACCCAATTCATCACCTTTTGGATCAAATCCATACCACGAGATACAGGTACTGTCCACCAGATATACTGCCTGGATGGGATGATACTCATGATCAGGAAATGGGCTTCCAGCATCCTTAAATATGAATCTATCATTGTAATCAAACATACCCGGATCATTTAATCCTTCATCCGCCCAAACACTCCACAGAAAACCGCCTCCTCCTGGGATGGATTGCTTAAAAGCAATTTGAATACTGGTTTCATCTGCGGGATTTCGCCTGACCCAGGCGAGATCAGGATCAGCTCCGCGCCCTTCTTCAAATATAACTGTATCAAAGCCAGTTAAATTTTCATCCGGTGGATCTGAGATTAATGGTTGGATACCACCAACATCTTCATTGGAGTCTTTGAGGATCCAGACCCCGTCCACGGTCCAATCACTTCCTTCCGGCATTAATGCTTGGATGATAATATCTCCCCGGTTATCCTCATCCAGGTCCAGGACTATTGAATAAAGGGCTTCACTCTGTTCTGGCAGTACATCTGCAAGATAAATATCTATATAAAACCAGGGCAAATTAACTTTCATGTTGGCGAGGATCAAATCCAGGTATCCCCGGTATTCCTTCATTTCAACGGTGAATGGCCGCTCAAAGCGGTTAATCAAATATTGATCTCCGTAGGTAAATCCCTGGTGAGCATTATCAATCGAGTTAAAATCCGTGACAAATGTATTGCTTAATTCTGTTGGCTCACCTGGAATCATTTCATGGACAATAGGTTCAGGTGTTGCAGGTTCAGGTGTTGCTGGTTCAGGTGTTGCTGGGACAGGCTCCTCAACCACAGCTTCATCGGTTTGACGGGCTGCCTCCATTTCTTCGTCCCGGGCCTGTTTTGTCAGGGTAGCTGCCACCCCCTGGGCAACAAGATCAACAACCGGTTCCCTCCCAGAACAAGCAGCTAGAAAAAGGCTCAAAAAGATTTGAATAATAATTACGAGAATTAAACGTTTATTCATGATCCTCTCCCTTAATGAATTATTAATGTGGATTATATTAAGGCAATTTACAGGGAATACAAAACTTCTCGCTGGGACAATACTCCAGGCAGGGATTCGATCCACAGTCGATCTCGGTAGCAGATGGTATACACCAGCCAAAACCAGAACGTTTGTAGGCCAGCTCGCCAGTAAAACACAGACCTGGCTCCTCTCCTGAAGGGACGTAGCCATACCAGGAACGGCAGGTACTATCGATCAGGGCGACAGCTTTTAATGGGTAGCGATAATTATCCTTGTTCGGGCTGCCAGCATCAGTAAAGCTGAAATGATCATTATAATCATACAAAGAGGGATCCCGCAAACCTTCATCTGCCCAGGCGCTCCACAAAAAACCCAGAGATCCAACTAAATTATCCTTAAACGCAATCTGAATCTGATTGTCGTAGTCTGGATCCCGCCG
Organism: Anaerolineales bacterium; assembly: GCA_036445875.1. GTDB lineage: Bacteria > Chloroflexota > Anaerolineae > Anaerolineales > UBA11858 > B10-G9. Next base: position 3,504 of record JAZFRV010000123.1, on the reverse strand, counting down.
CACCCAGGCCAAATCCCGATCTTCCCCTACTCCATTATAGAATATTTCTCTTTCATACCCTGTCTGGTTAGGGAAAGGATCTTCCATGTAGAGGGGATATAACCCACCGATATCATCATCAGCATCTGCCAGAACCCAAACATTGTCTGTAGTCCACTCTGAGTCCGGGGGCAAGATTGCCATCACCAGAAAATCTCCCCTTCCATTGTGATCGACATCTAATTCTATCGAATAACGTATATCCCCTTCATCTGGTAATTTCCCGATTAAAACAAAGGTATTGTAGATCCAGGGATCCGTCACTTTGAGATTTACCTGATAGATATCAAGATACCCCCGGTATTCCATCCCTTCAGATGTGAAGGGGCGCTCAAGTCTGCTCCAGGCATAATTGTCACCGATTGCAGTTTTATTCTTGGCAAGATCTACACTCACCACATCAGATATATAGGTATGGAGACCAAGAGGATCGCCTGGAATCAGGACGTGGATTGGTTCGGGTGTTGGAGTGAGGCTTGGTGTGATTGTCGGAGCTGGGGTATCACTTGGGATTGTGGTTTCTGTAGGAAGGTTCTTAATTGCCTCGGTCTGCCGGGCAGTATTAACACTTCTGACAAATGCTTCCTTGGTTAATGTTGCTGCTACACCTGCCTCTACCTGATCATCAAAAGCTTCAGTAGGCGAACTTGAATTGAGACAGGCTGAGAAAGAGAGCATCAAAAGGACCAAAAGGGAGTAAATAGATCTATCACGATGGATCGTCTTTTTCATGATCATTTCCCAAAAAAGTATACAATTAAATCTAAAATTGAGTGTAAACGATTGAATCAGGACTGTCAATAAAAACCCGGTTTAAAAAGACCTGTTGCTGGAAATATTCGCCGGCTATTTACACGCTTTTTTCTGTAAGCTAGATTCAACTGATTTTCAGCTAACATTCCATTCTGAATTTACCTGGGTCCCGCTGGGTAGCCTCCCGTATTTTCTAATAGGTAAATTGGACCGGATGATCTCCCAAACACTGCTCCCGTAATCCCTGCCAAACTTGACGAAACCCGTTCTTTCTCTGATAATTCAAATAAGCTTCCTTTTATATATTGACCGGATCAAGGATAAAATTATGAAAAAGCAGGATGTTTTCCTCCTGATTCTCTTGATGTTTTTCAGCTCTGCTTGTGTCAGCAAAAAACCAGAACCCCCTCCCGTCCCGACAATTACAGCTGCAGAGAAAATCACAGAACTCCCCCTTCCCGGAGAAGCTGATCAAATTAAGGAAATCGATACAATAACCAGCGATGCGCTACCGCCAAAACCTCAGGTCGTAAGTTTTTCCGCTGATGATGGGGTTTTACTCGAGGGATTATTCTATCCAGCGCCAAAAAAATCTGCTCCTATCATCGTGTTAATGCACTGGTATCCCGGTGATCAGCATGAATGGACAGAAATCGCTTACTGGCTGCAAAATCGGGGATTAACAGGGAATCAAAATGGTGTTCCCTGGAAAGATCCCAGCTGGTTTCCTGCACTGAGCGCAGATCTGAGTTTTAATATCTTAACTTTTACTTTCCGGAATTGTCAGGGACGATGCAGCTCACCAGAACCTGTTGGCTGGCTGATGGATGCCCGGGCAAGTCTGGAATATGCCCGCAGATTGGAAGGAGTAGATCCCAATCGAGTGATAACTATCGGAGCCAGCATTGGCTCGGATGGCGCGATCGACAGCTGCGCGGCCGTTCTTGAGGTAGATCCCACGGCTTGCCTGGGAGCACTTTCCCTATCTCCCGGCAGCTATCTAGGGCCCGATTACAGTGACATGGTATCAGCCCTGGGGGCAAATACTCCTCCAAGGATCGCCTGGTGCCTATTTGATGAAAATGAGGCTGATTCGGTTGTCTGTAATCGAGCCGGGGGAGATAATTATTACCACGAAAGCTGGAGTGATGGATATCTGCATGGAATGCACCTGCTCACCCCCAATCTGGATCCTCTGCCTTTAGCGCGAATAATCGAATTTCTGGATGTGGTATTAGACCAATAACAATTTACCCCAGGGGGCTCCCGGAAATAAGATCCAATTAAAACCATGTCCTGTTCCTTTGTGGAACTGTCATTGGTAATCCGCTGCAAGAGACTTATTAAGGCATTTCTGCGGGCTTTCGGATGAATTTCATCCAGGTAAAGCCGATCACAAACTCCATGATCAGCGCACCTGTAACCCCTGGAGCCCAGGTACCAATAGATCCTATCAAATATCCTCCTAAACTCGGTGCAATCACCCGTGTTAAGCTCTCCAGGGAGGCTGATAATCCCAACGTACCCCCAACTTCATCTTTGGATACCACTTTTGTAAGAGCACTCCTTAATACAGTGCTCAGAATACCGCTGGTTATTGCCAGAGGTATCATAATCAACAGTAATGCAACCAGTGAAGAACTAAAAGCCCAACCCGCAAGGGAGATCCCTAAGATGATTGTTGATATAAATATTAGCCATTTTTCTGGGTAGCGTTTCGTTAATACCCCCACACCAGCCCCTTGAACAAGAGCAATAATCAAGCCCACATAAGCCAATATATAACCAGTTTGACGGGCATCAAGTTTTAAATGGTACTGGGCAAAAAGTGAGAACACAGTAGTAAAAAGGGCAAATGCCAATCCATAAAAGAAACTTATATTTAGTAATGGACCTACCCGGTGGCTCGTAAATGCCTGCCAAATTGCCCCGAAATAAAATCTTGGTTTCTCCTTGGATAAAGCTTGTTCTCTCTCTTCTTCAGTAAGAGACTCTGGCAGCCACAAAGCCACCATTAAAAGGTTCAAGGCTGACAATCCTGCGGCAGCAAATGCGGGAACTGCAAAACCATATCCACTTAAAACCCCTCCCATTGCTGGGCCTACTACGAATCCAAGCCCAAATGCAGCCCCAACCAGACCAAGTCCTTTAGCACGATTCTCAATTGTGGTTACATCAGTGATATAGGCTTGAGCTACAGAGATATTTCCCCCAGTAAATCCATCCATCGCACGACTAAAGAACAGAACAGCTAAAATCATAAAATTGGTTGAATAACCCATCCAGCCTGCCAGGAATTCTCCTACCGGCTCTGCAATCCCAAATATCAAAAATCCCAGAAATGTACCAAATATACTTATGAGCAGAATTGGTCTACGCCCAAATTTGTCTGATAACCTTCCCAATAATGGAGCACCAATTAATTGGGCAGCTGCATAACTTGCGGTTAATAACCCGACCACAAGTGGTGTTGCATCATATTGATCTGCGTAAAATGGCAGCAACGGCAGAATCAACCCAAAACCCAACAGGTCAATAAAAACAATAATGAATATATTAAATAAACGTTTGTCTTTCATTGTAAAGCGATCTTCAATAATTTCTAGGTTCGGACAATTCTACATGATCACCTACCATTTCATCTCCATAATTTAACGTATTAATATGAATAAAACAAAACATCTCAGCATACTCAGCAGTTTGGTGATCTGA
>JAZFRV010000122.1:0-2050 GCA_036445875.1 Anaerolineales bacterium | reverse complement strand
CCGAACCAATTGAAGTAAATTTTATCCTGATCTCATTATTGTTGATTTCCATTGACTCGTAAATCGGACCGGAATAGACAATATCTTTTTGGTACGCCACTTTCATCCCAGCCAGAGCTAATCTTTTAGCTACAGCCTGTTTATTCATGGGATGAACGTTATCGGCTTGTCCAACGTCAATGGCCACAGCCATCCCTGTTTTAGGAATGGTTAACGCTAAGTACTGCGCTTCTCGCAATTCTGCCCAGGAATCCTCACCGGGTAATTCTTCCGGTTTACCCAAATTGGCCAATTGAACAAATAGAAAAGGGAAATCCCCAAGCTTGTTATTATGATTGTTCCACTGTGTTCGCCAGTCTTTTATCATCGTTTGAAAAAGAGACCGGTATTGATATGCCCTTCCTGCGTTACCTTCTCCCTGGTACCAGATGACCCCTTTTATTGCATATGGGGTTAAAGGAGAAATCATGCTATTAAATAAAAGTGTTGGTTTGCTGTTGGGTCCAAATTCATAAGGGGGACCTTCCCTTTGAGCACGAAATCCAATCTTGAATTTCCAGTCACCAGCAAGAGAGACATCTGCTAATCCGTTTTCTCCAATTATGCAGACACAACCTTCATCTCCCAGAATGTTACCCCAGCTGTTGGATTCCGAAATTCTAATGGTGATGGTATTCCTGCCTGACTTAACCAATTGAGAAGGAACTTGATAGATCCTTTTTGACCAGTTACTTCTCATTCCGCCAATTTTTTCACCGTTAAAGAAGATCTCATCGCTTACAGCTAGCCGGCCAAAATCTATGGTCAAATCCCTACCGTAATATATATCCTCCAAATTAACGTCCTTCCTGAACCAAACTGCTCCATTAAATCTATCCAATTGGGGATCACCCGGTTTAGCCCAGGAAGCCGGCAATTGGATCTTGCGCCAATCGGAATCATTAAAATCAGATTTGGCCCAGATAAAATTGGCAGATTCAAAACCTGCATCGTTTTCATTGATCCAACCGATCCACTTTTCATATTTTCTGGCAATGTCAGCTTTCGTTTGATCGGGTGTGGCATTAATCTCTTCCATCGCCCTGACTGATTCTTCAAAATCAGTACCTTGTTTCAATGCCTCTCCACTGGTCCAGGATTCTATAACTGACCCCCCCCAATAAGATCCGATCAAGCCAATAGGAACTCCCAGGTTTTGATGTAGATCCCTGCCGAAGAAATATCCAACCGCGGAAAAATCGCTTACTTTTTCCTCTACAGCCTCCTTCCATGCACCTCCCTTTATATCCTTCGCAGGTTTGGTATCAATATTCTTTTCGACCTGGAACAATCTGATTTGGGGGAAATTGGCCGATTTGATTTCTTGCGCAGAATTTAATACTGGACAACACTCTGGAAGCCAGCCGGCTATTGGCATCTCCATATTGGACTGACCACTGCAAAACCATACGTCACCAATCAGGACATTTTTTATGGTTATGCTGTTTTCTCCTTCGATGCTGATCTCATACGGACCACCTGCTTCTAAGGGATCTATCCAAATGAGCCATTCTCCATTTTCGTTGGGCCGTGTTGATTCATTCTGGCCGGCCAGAATCAAAGTTACTTCTTCTTCAGGATCAGCCCAGCCCCAAAATTTGAGTTTTACATCTCTCTGGAGAACCATATTATCTCCGAAGATTCCTGGCAGTTTTACCTCCGCACTGCTTGGTGAGAAACACAGTATCAAGAAGACGATATAAATTATCCTGGAGGGATTAATAAGATGTGGTTTATCACTCATATTGAATCAACTTTTTTACAGCAGGGTTTAAAGGTGATTACTTTGGGTAATGCTCAAGTAATTCGATTACTGTTTCCAGGTCTTTCTGGCTGTCCATGTAGCCATATTCTCCACTATCCCGACCACCGTGTTGTGCAAGGGTAAAACCTTCTTTCAGCACGACCATACGGAGCACAGTGTGTCGCCTGAGTTCTGACACCAGCCCATACAAGAATCTATAGTCCTGTTCTACAAGAGCCTCAATAGGGATCGACCGCAGAATCGGGA
>JAZFRV010000121.1:0-2205 GCA_036445875.1 Anaerolineales bacterium | reverse complement strand
AACCAATTCCCCTGACCAGCTTTCTCCAACTAACAGAAAAGTTGTTTCTTAATCCCAGAATACCCCCTGGATCTCGCAAATTAGAGGCAAATTAATCTTGGATTCGAAAAACCCATTCCCAGGTGTTGACTACCCGGGGATCGAAATGTACCCCGGCCTGATCCCTGATATATTGGTTTACTTTTTTTTCTGGCCAAGCATCCCGGTAGGGGCGAGCTGAACTCAACGCATCCCAGACGTCAATCACGGCAAAAACCCGGGCTTCTATTGGTATCTGATTGCCCATTGTTCCCTCCGGATACCCGCTTCCATCCCACTTCTCATGGTGTCCATAAGGAATGGGTAGAGCGGGGCGCAGGAATTCTATTGGCTCGAGCATCTCCCGAGCGTATTCCGGATGTTTTCGCATCAAGCCCCATTCTTCTTCAGATAATGGCCCGGGTTTATTGAGAATCTCGTCGGGAACACCCAGTTTCCCGATGTCATACAGCAGCGCCCCCCGGCGGATATGGACCAGCTGCTTGTCTGGGATACTGACCGCCTGAGCGAGTTTCAGGGCTCTTTCTACAACTCGCTGGGTATGTTCCTCCCTGCTGCTTTTATCCCTCAGGTACAAGGCGTGAACCCAGCCTTCTAATGTGGCCTGGTAGGCTTGATCGAGCTCCAGATTTGTGCGGCGTAAATTCTCCACCAGGGCGGCGTTTTCTATCGCGATCGCTGCCTGCGTCCCAAATGTGTTTAGAAATTCAAACCATTCCTTGTCAGCACGGTACGATTTCCGGTGAAAGACTTCCAGAACCCCCTGAATTTTCCCTTTGGCGATGAGGGGGATACCATAATAGGATTGAAACCCTTCTGCTGAATACATTCTTCCCCGGACCAAAGTGGGGGCTTCTTTTGGTAAATCAGGAATTGCTACCAATTCGCGTTTCAGCAGCACTTGCCAGACCAGACCTTTCTGGGCTTTAGAAATTCCCTCTTGGGGCTGGTAATGGCGGAATCCCTGGCCTTCTGCAAAGGTCGGTTGTTGGGTCTCATCATCAATCAGAAAAATATTGGCTGCATCAACATCCAGTTGTGATACAACTTGTTCGAGAATGATGCGTAAAGTTAGGTTAAGACTAAAACTCCCGGAAATCGCCTGGTCGATAGAGTGCAGAGATGCGATGCGCTCCAGATGACGCTGAGTAAGTTCATGGTGTCTAGCCCGATTAAAGGCACTGGCAGACATCTCCGCAATACCGTGGATTAGCCGGGACTCTATTTCAGATAAGGATTTTTGACGCCCTACCCAAAGGGCACCAATCCGTTCATCATGAGCAGTCATTGAGGAGCCATATATAGTGGATGAGCCCGGATTCTGAGAAATATAATTTTCTTCAAATCGGCCGTTGTTTTTGAGATCCTTGATCACCACTGGATCAGTTAGTAAGCTTGTGATGGGTTCGTTATTTTCACCGACCTGGTCCCAATCCCCCCAGGAGAATATGAGTTGATAGGGATGCTCTGGTGGGTCGCCAATAACTAGTGCTGCCTGGTCTATTTGCAGCAGTTGACGCAGCTGCTCGACAATCAGGGGGGGCATTTCCTCATGAGTCCGGGCTTTTCTGAGCGCAGCAGCAGTATCCATTAATGCTTCCTGGTACCAGAGCTGCCGCTGGAGTGAAATATCAAAGGAAACACCGATAACGCTCTGGTGGTTGTCTTTGACACCATCGATAGGATGGAATTGGCATTCCCAATCATACTCAGCGTGATTAATTAAAGCCTTTGAGCTTTTTCCAGACAGGGCTATCCGGACGTTGTCAAGAATATCTGGATAGTCAGCAAATACTTTGAATATTGATCTACCAACCATCTCATCAGGCAGTTTAATAAAGTTTGCAATGTCATCTCCTTCTATAAATTGAAAGATGCCTTCATGATCTATTATCCAGATCATTACCGGACTGCCCACAAAGGGCAAGGAGGATTTGATAAAGGGCGCACTCATGGAAAGCATATCAGGCATCAAGGACCATCGTGGAGTGGTTAACAGGGATCCAGTATTCACTAATATCTAGGCGTTTGTCCTCCTGATAATTTAATATCTGGAGAGCAAAATCGCTTAAATCTCTGGCTTGAATGGAAAGTATCAGATTTCTTTCATGACGATCAAGGGCAAATTCCTCGCCACAGAATCCTTGATCAAGCGCTTCTGTTGGA
>JAZFRV010000120.1:0-3224 GCA_036445875.1 Anaerolineales bacterium | reverse complement strand
GGGGTTGCAACCGGTTTTGGGGTCCTGGCTTTATATAATCCTCTAAATGCTTTTGTTACTCTTTTCGTCTGGATTGCTGTAGTTGCTGTAACTAAACATGTGTCACTCGGGGCCATTATAGCAATGGCTGTTTTACCGTTTTTTTTTATTGTGCAAAAAACATCAACCGTCTCGATAGTATTTGCCATTTCACTTGCGGAAGCCAGATCAGGGTGAACCGTAGTGCCTCCCCGAACATGTTTTAATGTGTTTGTCAAACCTGCATGGCATTCATGCAGGGGAGCAGTTTTTCCGTAATCCTGGGCACTGACCATAGGCCAGAAAAAACTTACCATGGGAATGGCATCAGCTACCCGGGCCATCATGGCTACATCTGCTTTTGAGGAAGCCCGTTTTTTCCGGGTTTCTAAATCGATCACATGAACACCACAGCCATCCGTTGTCAGATATGAACGACTGCCATCGAGAGTAAGATCAAATCTTGGCTCACGTCCACCCAAAACAATATCTCTCGGCGCTGTTGACATGGCCTTATCAACCAGGTCCGGGGGGATGCGAACTATGCAAGAATCCCAATCAATCTCAGCGCCATGATCGGCGAATATCGTTAATGCCTTTTTTGAGGGATACTTCACCCCTACTTCCGCCAGCAGTTGATAGGTCCCTTTTTTAAGGGTATCTATTTCTGATGGACTTAGTATTTCAATCTTATGGTGAGAGGAAATCGAGATAATATCAGGTGTTTCAGAATATTGTTCCATGATTTTGTTCCTCCTTACTCAGATGTACGGGTAGAAGGCAATCCAGTATATGAAATCTTTTTTTTGGAGACAAGATCCATCCCAGTGATCTAGATAGATCGCCGGGATGGATGAAGGGACTTAGATCTTTCCGATAGTTCCGTCCCAGGTATCAACTGTTTTCTGTTTCTTTTCTTCCTCATCGAACCAGTGGGTGGTTACACATTTGGTTTCCGTGTAAAAACGTATACCGTCGTTTCCCAACACATGTAGATCTCCAAAGAACGAATTCTTGTGACCTGCGAAGGGGAACATGCCAACCGGAACCGGGATTCCAACATTGATTCCAACCATACCCGCATCAGTTCTTTTGGCGAATTCCCGGCTGTAATAGCCATTTTGAGTATAGATGGCTGAGCCATTGGCAAATTGGTTAGCATTCATCACCTGGATGCCTTCTTCAAAATCCTTCACCCTTTTAATACAGGTCACAGGTCCAAAGATCTCTTCATTTCCAACACTCATCTCCGGTGTTACATGATCAAATATTGTTGGCCCGATCCAGAATCCATTCTCATATCCTTCGACAGTTGCGTTTCTGCCATCAAGAACCAGAGTTGCGCCTTCTTCAATACCTTTATCGATCCAATCAAGCACGTATTTTTTATGTCCCGCATTGACCACAGGTCCGAGCTCTGATTTTTTATCGTAAGATGGTCCTATAACTCTCTTCTCCGCCATTTCCTTGATGGTCGCCACCAACTCATCGGCGATGGATTCCTGCACTACAACCACAGGAAGAGCCATACAGCGTTCCCCGGCACAGCCATAGGTTGCGTTTACAATACCTGCTGCAGTCCTTTCAATGGGGGCATCTTCTAGGACCAGGCAGTGGTTCTTGGCTTCACATAAAGTCTGTACTCTCTTGCCATGGGCAGCTGCGGTGGAATAAATATGTTTTCCAACTGAAGTTGACCCAACAAAAGTGATTCCCTTTACATCAGGGTGAGAGAGGAATAATTCTGCCTCATGACGGCTGCAGGTCATCACGTTAACAACCCCATCCGGCAGCCCGGCTTCGTGCAGCATTTCAACTATCGCCAATGCTGTCATAGGTGTTGAGCTGGAAGCTTTCAACACAATTGTATTGCCCATGGCAATACATAGCGGAACCATCCAACCAAAGGGGATCATAGCGGGAAAGTTCCAGGGAACCAGACCCACATATACACCCACCGCTTCTCGATACATGACAGTGTCGTACTGACGTGAGGTATCCATCAGGGATTCACCCTTCATCAATGAGGGAGCTCCACAGGCGAGTTCTACAACTTCGATCGCTTTGAGCACATCACCTTTGGCTTCCTGCCAGACTTTGCCATTTTCTTTGCAGACTAACATTGTCAGGTCATCAATTTTATCTTCCAGGATCCTCTTAAATCGGTACATGATTTGAACACGTTCCATGACCGGAGTATCTCTCCAGCCGGGAAAAGCATTATTCGCTGCTTCAACAGCCTTGTTAACTTCTTCTTTGGTGCAAAATGGCGCTTTGGCAATGATCTCTCCTGTATTAGGGTCAGGGATCTCATAAAACTGCTTGGCCTTGGATTTTGCCATTTTCCCATTAATAAAATATCCCAATGTCTTCACTTCACTCATTAATCACTCCATAGTTGGTAATAGAATATTGTTGACTGAGCCTAAGCTGATATTTTACTTGTAACAACCAGATCTGATATTGACAATGCTCCTTTAATTATTGTTATTCCTTCATCAATTTGTTCTTCATTGATGCAGAGAGGAGGTACTATAAAGATCATGTTCGCTTTGATGAATGTGAACAGTCCGTTTTCCCTCAAGTACACTGCAATCTCATTCATCGTCTTTAGTTCATCACTATTGGCGTTCCTGGAAGCGCTGGGCTCCTTGGTTGATTTATCTTTGACGACCTCGATCACTGAGAATAAACCGATCTGCCGGACATCCCCAACAGAGGGATGATCTTCTTTCAGCTCTGCCAGGCGTTTTCCAAGGTATGGACCAACTTTAGCAGCGTTATCAATTAATCCATCCTCTTCATAAGCCTGAACTGCAGCCACAGCTGCGGCGCAGGAGAGGGGATGGGCACTGTAAGTCAGCCCGCACCATAATCTGTTGTTTTCAAAATGCTCGGCGATTTGATCAGAAACGATCACGCCACCCAGGGGAGCATATCCTGAGGTAACTCCTTTGGCAAAGGTGATCATATCCGGTTTAACATCCCAATTGTCAACCGCAAACCATTTCCCTGTCCGGCCGAATCCACTCATGACTTCATCGGAGATCAGCAAGATGCCGTATTTATCACAAATCTCGCGCATTCTAGGCCAATAATCATCTGGTGGGATAATGATCCCATTTGAACCCACAACTCCTTCCAGGAATATGGCAGCAATTTGATCCGGTCCTTCATATTGAATCACTTCTTCTACATGATCAATA
>JAZFRV010000119.1:0-2772 GCA_036445875.1 Anaerolineales bacterium | reverse complement strand
GCAAAGCTTTGGATCGAATCTCATTCAGCATTGCTTCTGCATCCAGCCTGGTGAAAGGAGCCACTCTAAAAGTAACGTCTTTTAACGCTTCAACGTAAATTCCACCCAAACCAAAAGTAACCAGCGGTCCGAATTGAGGGTCCCTATTCATACCTATTAGAACCTCCAGCCCACCGGGAGGAGCCATTTCCTGTACCTGACATCCCCAGACCTGGGCGTCAGGAAGAAATCTTTCTATGCGGTAAATCATCAGATCAAATGCATCCCGTAGTTGATCTGGAGTTTCTAACCCAACTTTTACCCCACCAACATCGGTTTTATGCAGGATATCCGGTGAAGCAATTTTTAATACTACCGGGTAACCGATCTCTCCGGCGATATCGATAGCTTCCTGGGGAGTTTTCGCCAGGACTGATTTGGGTATGGATAAACCATATGCTTTAAGGATATCCCATGCTTCTGAGTCGCCAATTGCATACCGTCCATCTCTTTTTGCGCGTTCCAGAACTTCTTTAACTGTCTGGTTATCAACTTCAAATGATTCATATACCGGGTCTTTTCTTTCTTTTATATTCCGGTATTGCGACATCGCCTGAAAAGCTAGGGACGCACTCTCGGGGAATGAGAAATTTGGAACATCATATTCTCGTAAAACTTTTATCCCTAGTTCAACTTTGGCTTCACCCATAAAACAGGCCAAGATTGGTTTATCAATCTCTTGAGATAATTCACCGACCGCTCGAGCCGTATCCTCAATCTCCGTCACTGCCTGGGGAGTTAATACAGCCATAATCCCATCAACATTGGGATCCTTGGAAACAGATTCCAGAGCAAACCTGTATCGATCAGCCCTAGCATCCCCCAGGACATCTACTGGATTGGCAGCACTGGCTGCATCAGGTAAATATTGTTCAAGAGCCTGGATTGTTTCAACTTTCAATCTTGCGAGATTCATTCCACTTCTTTCCAACGCATCTGTGGCTAGAATACCTGGTCCACCTGCATTTGTAACAATAACAATCCGATCATTTTTAAGCAGGGGTTGATATCCCAACGCCAATGCCATATCGAACATACTTGCCATATCATTTGCCCGCAATACTCCAGCCTGCTGGAATGCAGCCTGATAGGCTTGTTCAGAGCCAGCAAGGGAGCCAGTATGAGATGACACAGCTCGTGACCCCGATTTGGTAACACCTGATTTTATCGCTACAACCGGTTTAGTTTTGGTAACTTCACGAGCGACCTTTATAAATTCCTGACCGTTTGGTAACCCTTCACTGTACATCAGGATCACATTTGTATCTTCATCATTTGCCCAGGCTTTTAGTAAATCAATCTCACTAACGTCTGCTTTATTTCCAAGACTGACAAATTTTGCCAGTCCCAGACGGCCAGCTTGTGCCCAGTCCAGGATAGCTGTGCCCAAGGCACCAGATTGTGACATAAATGCCATCGGTCCCTGAGGTGGAGTTCCAGCTGAAAACGAAGCATTTATTGGTGTAAATGTGTCTATAATCCCCAGGCAATTGGGTCCTATTAAGCGGAATTTGTATTCGTTAGCAATTTCAACCAATTCCAATTCCCGCTCCAACCCCTCCATTCCCGCTTCGCGGAAACCAGCGCTGATAACAACTACGCCGGCGATATTCTTTTTTCCACAATCTTTTAGCACAGCCGGAACATAGGGATAAGGGATAACAATGACAGCCAAATCAATATCATCCGGTACATCCAAAACAGAAGGATAAGCTTTTTGCCCTAAGATTTCATTTGCCTTAGGATTAATCGGGTAAATTTTACCAACTTTTACATATCCCCCATTTACCAGGTTCTCAAGAACTGCATACCCAAGTTTTTCAGGTGAAGTTGATGCACCTACTACTGCAACAGATTTTGGGGTAAAAAATTCTTCCAACATAAACACTTCCTAACCAATATGATAATAATTCAGTGTCAAATTAGCATTAGTTTTCCATAATATTCCTGGAAAACACCGCGGGAAATTATACACCATACTCCCTGAAAAAAATACGTATCATACTCTTCAATTGATCTATTAAAAAAGATGATTACCGGATCCACAAACAACTGAAGAAAAGTCAATTTCAAGGGTTTATATTAATTATTCCCGGGGCATCTAAAGCTCCCTCTATATTAATCTTCACTGGTAAAAATCGCTGAATGATTTCAGCATTCGTCATCAAATGAAGAGATATCTTTGGAGTATTTATTTTTGATGGTCCGGATGAAAAACATAATGGAATCAGCAATTGGTCAGGTAAATAGACATCCACACAACCAGATGTACTCAGATATTCTTCCACTTCACTAACTAATTCATCTGCTACCTGTTCTGCTCGTTTTCCCTTTTCCCCCAGAGCTGTAAAACAAGCTGCCGATCCTTCAAACTCAACTAAAACCGTCAGAAAAGTGCCCTTGCCCCTTCCGGGCAATAATACTGACCGAATATTGCTTAGGGGGTAAGCAGAACCCAGACAGCTGACAAAACGAATTCGTTGACGGTTGGGTATATCTTTGGGTAGATTAGTAGCCGCAGAAATTCCCCGTATTTGCTTTAACTTCCCTCTATCAGTAATTTGAACTGGTAGCAATGATCCATGAGGGTACACACTGCAGGTTAATTCTCCACCTCCAGCAGGATAATAGCCGCATCGGTTTAATTCTAGTTTTCCTGAATATCCGATTTTTTCCATCCAGGGAAACCACTGCCAGGAAAGGTAATGGTACGAAGGACTCCAGGGAACATGT
>JAZFRV010000118.1:0-11326 GCA_036445875.1 Anaerolineales bacterium | reverse complement strand
GGACTCAGGATCCACCATGGTGTCGAACCTGATGAATACCTCGCTTTCGTTCATGATCTCCCCCTCAAGGATTTCCTAGAACCAGATCCAGTTCTTAAGAATATTCTGACAACTCTCTCCCAGGATTTATGGATCTTCACCAATGCTGATTACCGTCATGCTGAAAGAGTACTGACTGAGTTGGGTATTTGTGATTTATTTTCCGGGATTGTGGACTTGTTCGCATTGGATTTTTCTGTGAAACCAAACCAGGAAGCTTACCAGACTGCTATGATCTTGGCTGGTGTGTCTGACCCAGAGCAATGTGTGATGTTCGATGATTTAATCCAAAACCTGCTCCCTGCCAAAAAACTCGGGTTTTATACCTCACTGGTTGGGGAAAATGGTTATTCCGAGCAGGTAGATATTCAACTAAAAACAATCCATGAAATGAAAGAAAAAATACCCCAGCTTTGGTTGCAGGAATGAGATTACTCCTCGCCTGCAGAATATGAGGAAATGCCATGAGCGAAAAAGAGTATTCCCAGCAAATCCGCTACAGCTATAGTATCAGTTTATTTCGCGCTATCTCAATCAGCTTGGGCGTGATGCTGGTTATTTCCGTTCTGATCCTGATGGGTGATTTAATTGGCGTGGCAGGGTCATCAGTCCCCTTGATTGCCTTGCTGACTTCTTTGATCGTGGTAGGAAATCTTCTTGGATATGTTGAACTATCAATGAGTGTATCCCAACCCGGGGGAGCCTATCGCCTTGTCCAAGATTGCGAGGAAGGAAATTGGCTGGCTTTTTTAACTGGCTGGGTATTGCTGTTGGCAGGGATCATCACTGGAGGGATCCTTATTCAGGGCTTTGCTTTCCAAACCACGGCCCTTGTTGAAGCCCTTGCTGGAATAAGACTACCTCAGCTCCCATTCGCCCTTGGAATCCTCCTATTCGTCTCCGGTGTAAAATTCTTGCCCACCAAGAAGATCAATAACTATCTTCTACTCCTGATTTTTACAGTGATCCTGGTATTCTGCCTGTTTTTATTACCCAATATACCTTTAAACAATCCGTATCCTTCCGATCCTGATTGGAGTGTTCCATTTAATTTCCTCCTAATCTCATTTATTGGGCTTGAAATCACAGCTGGATTGCAGGGTGAAATCACCAAACGCACCACGAATGCCCCCAGGGCAATGTTTATTACACCCATTCTGGCTGGCATTATATTCGCTCTAATTGCTGGCATTGTCAGCCGGATCGTACCCAATTCATCGGCTGCCCTCGATCTACCATTGGCTGAAATGGCCAGCCTGGTTAGTGGAAAATGGGCCAGAATTGGTTTCTTAATCTTAAGTATTACTGCAATCCCTCTGGCATTAAACAGAGTGATAAATCTGTTGAACAAGCAGGGTTATGCCATGACGAAGGACGGTTTCTGGCCGGAATACCTGAAACGAGTTCACCAACGTTCGAATGTGCCGGTCTTCCTGGTCATCGTCTTTTCTGTTCTGATAGTACTGACCCTGATATTCCCCTTGAATTATTTGGCGAAGCTGGGTGGATTGCTCTATCTTATTGTATTAATGGCAGTCAATTTCACCCTAATCAGGCGAGAACAAATCACCTCGTCTTCCTTTAACCTTCCTATTCACCCTTGGATACCAGCCCTGGTCCTGGTTTTTGACTTAATGCTCTCCCTGACTTGGGCAAACTTTTTCCCTGCTGTGGGATTACTGCTATTGTCAGGATATTTGTTATTTATTGGATACGGACGGCATCACAGCATCAAAGCCAAAGAAGGGATTACTGTATTTAAATCAGCTCTTGAGGAGCAGAAAACCAAACAGAGCATTCGTATTCTGGTGCCGATTGCTAACCCGGATACTGCGGAAACTCTGCTCAGCCTGGCCGGTACCCTTGTCCGCCAGCAAGGTGGAAAAGTCATCGCTCTCCGAGTAATCACAGTACCCGGACAAGTTCCCCTCTCTGAGGGAAGCGCCAGGGCAGAAACCGACCATGTGCTTCTGGACCGGGCAATCGACCAAGCAACCAAAGAGGAATTTCGGGTGCAAACGATGACCCGGGTATCTCGAAGTGTTTCGGAAGGGATTCTTGATACAGCCCGGGAAGAAAGGGTTGATCAGATTTTACTCGGGTGGCTGGGGGACACAAGAACGATCTCCAATTCCCTGGGGCCGGTGATTGACCCGATCATCAAAGAAGCTCCCTGTGATGTGTTAATCGTGAAGGGAGATCAATCCCGGGAAATAAACTCTATCCTGGTACCAACTGCTGGCGGTCCTAATGCCCCCATTGGCGCCCGATTGGCTGCCACTCTCTCTCAAATCTATAACGCCAGCGTAACTGGATTGTATGTCCAGGTCGGTCGAGCAACTCCCCGCCGGATGGATGAAAACCATCAAACTATCGAAGATACACTGGAGGGTTTGATATTTAACCAGGAGCCAGAAAAAAAGGTTATCATAACTGATAATGTCCTGGAAGGCATCCTCAAGGAAGCAGGAAATTACGACCTGGTTATTGTTGGCGCAACCGAACAGGGATTCTTTGATCAATTTGCATTTGGCAGTATCCCCCTCAAGATTGCCTCCCAGGCACCAAATACGTCTGTAATGGTTAAGGGGTACAGCGGCGCCCGGGAATTTATTTTCCGCAGAGCCTTGTCCGCCATCTTTAACCTCTTCCCGACTCTGTCGACCGAACACCAGCTGGAGGTCAGGGAGGAACTCATTGAAGATGCCCAACCCGGTAGAGACTATTTTATTCTGATCGTTTTATCCTCAATCATCGCTGCCCTGGGTTTACTGCTGAACAGTCCTGCTGTTGTGATCGGTGCCATGTTGGTT
This sequence comes from Anaerolineales bacterium, assembly GCA_036445875.1. GTDB lineage: Bacteria > Chloroflexota > Anaerolineae > Anaerolineales > UBA11858 > B10-G9. The sequence continues at coordinate 8,474 of JAZFRV010000118.1, read as the reverse complement.
GCTCCGTTGATGTCACCAATTCTGGGTTTTTCACTTGGTATCATCCTCGGCGAAGGCCGATTAGTCAGAACCTCACTCGAATCAGTATTTAAAGGGGTGATGGCGTCAATCATTGTTGCGATCCTGATTGGTTTACTATCGCCCCTGAAGGAAATGACTCCTGAAATTCTCGCCAGGACTCAACCGACAATCGTAGATTTGTTCATAGCCTTGGCATCGGGCATGGCTGGCGCATATGCGGTGAGCAGAAAAGATGTCAGCGCAGCCTTGCCAGGCGTGGCAATAGCTGCTGCCCTGGCGCCTCCGCTAAGTGTAGTTGGATTGGGTTTCGCAAACGGGAATATGCAGGTGGCTGGCGGTGCCTTATTATTATTCACCACCAACCTGGTTACTATCAGTCTTGGTGGTGTCATTATCTTTTCACTGCTGGGCATTCACCCCCTCAATCTGCAGCCCGAAACTAAAAAACGAGTCCAGAGAGGAGTAACCGGAATCCTGTTCCTGGTATTTTTGATTACCATTCCATTGGCAGTAATCATGAAGGGTATCATTAAACAAACCCGCGAACAGCAAGCTATTGAACGGGTTTTGCTGGAATCTCCCCTTTTGGAAGATATGTCGATTGTCGATATTGATAGAACCCAGGACCGGAATCATTTGCTGATCAGTGCCACCGTCCGATCATCGGAACCACTTGTTCAGGAAATTGTAAATGAGCTGGCTCAAGCGCTAGAAAATGAACTTAATCGCCCCCTTGATCTGGATCTGATCATTCTTCCCGTAATCAGGTCAGAATAGAGATAATTAATAAGTAAGATTGACCCATTGATTAGATTCAAATGAATTGGGGAATTTTAATAATTTATTGATAAAACTTTTAGATTGAATTTGCCACCTGATGATAAGATAATCCCATTAGCAGTAGGGGAGTTATTAATCCCAGAAAATTGATATTGGAGAGTTGAATGAAAAAAAGCATTTGGATCCTGATTGGAATAGTGGCTGGTTTGGCACTCATCACCAGCGCATTTTCTGCCGGGGCGATAGTTGGAAATATATTAATACCGCAATCCGACCTGTCCTGGTTTTTAAAACCTTCACTAGCAGTTCAATATACTACGGATGGGACAACATCTGCCGATTCTACGCCTGAGCTCTCAACCGAGGAATTATTCATTCCCTTTTGGGAAGCCTGGGACATTGTTCATAATCAATTCATCGATCAGCCTGTTGACAATATAGCTTTGATGAGAGGAGCCATCTCTGGCATGTTGGATTCATTGGGCGATCAGCATACCTCATATATGAATCCGGACCAATACATGCAAGCCAATATCCCGATGGATGGTGAATACGAAGGGATTGGTGCCTGGGTTGATACCACAAGTGAATACCTCACAATCATAAGCCCAATGCCCAATTCCCCGGCAAAAGCAGCCGGGTTATTGCCAGGAGACCAGGTGATCATGATCGATGGGGAAGATATGACCGGTATTGATGGGTCCCTGGTGATCCGTCAAGTCCTAGGCCCTGCTGGTTCCAAAGTTGTTCTAACCATCCGGCGGGAAGGGGAAATGGAACCATTTGATGTTACCATTATCCGGGAAAAAATTATCATCCCCAGCATTGACAGCCAGATGTTGGACGAGAATATTGGTTACGTTCAAATCCTGACCTTTGGAGCAGATACTCAATCTGAACTCCGGGATAATTTAAAAATCATCCTTGATCAGAACCCGGTTGGCTTAATCGTGGATCTGCGAAATAACGGCGGCGGATACCTGCAAACAGCAGTGGAAGTCGGATCCGAATTTATCGCCGATGGTGTCATTCTTTACGAAGATTACGGCACTGACGAAGGAATGGATGAATACCTATCAATCAAGGGAGGTCTTGCGACCGAAATACCCCTTGTATTACTGGTCAACGAAGGATCCGCGTCCGCCTCAGAAATTGTGGCCGGAGCGATCCAGGATCATCAGCGAGGACCCCTGGTTGGCGCGACCACTTTCGGGAAAGGTTCAGTTCAAAATTGGATTGAGCTGACTAATCAGCAGGGAGCAGTCCGGGTAACAATTGCCCGCTGGTTGACCCCTGACAAGAGACAGATTCATGAAGTAGGCCTGATCCCAAAATACCCGGTTGAATTCACTGAGGAGGATTTTGAAGCAGAGCTGGATCCTCAATTGGACAAAGCAATTGAAGTGTTGTTGGATATCCTGGAATAATTACAGGATATTGAATAATGTTTTATCTAAATCCCCAGTATCTGATTTTCATGGTGCCAGCAATTATAGCTATGCTGGCTGCCCAGTGGTATGTAAATTCCACCTACAAAAAATGGGGAAAGGTGCCTACCAGCTCCCGCTTATCGGGCGAACAAACAACTCAGAGGCTGCTGTCCGCAGGTGGGCTGCACGAGATTGAGATTGTTCAGATTCAGGGTCGGTTAACAGATCATTATGATCCCAGAAATAAAGTGCTCAGTTTATCTCCAGCTGTTTATCAGGGCAATTCTGTGGCTTCAGTGGCAATAGCTGCCCATGAATTGGGACATGCCCTGCAGGATAAGGATGGCTATTTTCCTCTCCGGTTACGATCCATGCTTGTGCCAGCAGTGAATATTGGCTCTACCCTGGGCTGGATATTAATTATGGTCGGATTGTTTATCAACGTAATCGGATTAGCCTGGCTGGGTATATTTGCATTTTCTGGTGGAGCAGTATTTGCCCTGGCAACTCTCCCGGTTGAACTGAATGCTTCCTCGCGGGCAAAAACGCTGCTAAAAAATAGCGGAGTAATCCTTTCTTCGGAAGAAGAACATGGAGTTAACCGCGTCCTTAACGCAGCTGCTTTGACCTACATCGCTTCCTTGTTTACTGCAGTGATGCAACTGCTCTACTGGATTTCCATCGTTTCTGGCGGTCGTGGACGACGGCGATAATCCAATCCTCACTAATTGAAAATCTGGCTCCCAAGATGGCCTTTAGGTCTTATCCCCCGGATGGGATTTGAGTTATTAAACGGACACCAGCCCGATGAATTTGTCGGAAATTTGCCCCCTGCCCCAGAGCGGCTAAAACGGCTGTGATATTTTCCACTGAAGAACCGGCTAACAGGTTTACTCCATAATCAAACAAAACCGGGGATAATGGTGTTGAAGGTCCGAGAATCAACACATATGCCTCAGGTTTACAGAACGATAATAAATCTATCAAGGTATGGTTAATAAACGCCATCCCTGTAATAGCGACCAGGTCAGCATCGGACAGAGTTTCCGGGGCAGCACTGGGGGGTAAATCATCTCCAATTGGATTTTGATCCAGCACGATTAATTCCCCCAATTCTTCTCTTAATTTGTAAACAAAAGGAAAATGACCGATTAGAACTGCTTTTTTCCCTATTCCGTTCTCCAGAATTGCAGATTCGGCGTTTTTATCTGTCCAGGATAATGGATTTCGGGGCAGCAGGGCATTAATCGCGGCACATCCTAAACTCCGGCGCAGGGGAATTTCCGATTTGATCCAATTTGCCAATTCGAGCGCTGAAGTTGATTCCAGCCTTCCGGGCTCGGGAACCTTCGTTTCCCCGGTATGATGATGATCCTCAGAAAGTGTAGATGCCAATCCACACTGCTGTTGATCCCCTTTATCAACCACTACAGCGGTCCAATTTAATCCAATCCTGACTTCAATAACTGGATGCTCTGACAGTGTATTCAGAATTCTGGTATACATTAACTCCATATATTCTTAAGTCTAATTATTAAATTATAATACTGAATGGTTCCACATCAGATCATCTCAACTATCCTGCCTGAAATCCCCAGGGTAGAATTGCTCGAGGAACTATTCAATAATCCATTGCCAAAGGAGTTTGACCAAACTAAGCCCACACGGTATAATGTTTCGTCGGAAGTTGAGTTTGAAATTTGAAGGAGTTGCTAGAAGATGCCAAAACGGACGTATCAACCGAAAATAAGACGCCGAGCTCGTGTCCACGGGTTCCGGGCTCGCATGAGCAGTAAAGGCGGACAAGATGTGATAAAGCGGCGCCGGTTAAAGGGTCGTTCTGTACTCGCACATACAAAAAATAATCACGTTAAGAAAACCAACTGGAACAGTTAACTCTGATATAACAAGATTCTTGTGGAACAGAGATTTCGCCTAACAAGTTCAACTGAAATCATGCGGGTGCGGCGATCTGGAAAATCATATCCCCACCCGCTTCTGATTTTGATAATTCAGAAAGTGAACCACCCGCTCTCTCGGTTTGCGGTCATCGCAGGGATTTCAGCCGGAAATGCAGTCAAGCGTAACAAAGCAAAACGGATTATCCGGGCAGCTTTACGAGAGTTAATCCAGGAAATTAAACCCGGATATAACGGAGTCCTGATTGCCAGAAAACCCTTAACAGAATCTAATTGTGGAGAAGCGGAAGAAGCTTTGGACTCTCTTTTCAGGGAAGCCAAATTGTTTCAAAACCAAACCAATGAATAATGAAATCGGCCTGGAGCATGACAAACACAACCACTCAACTCATGATCTTTCATTAGCAGATCTTGAGTTAACCATTTGGACGGTGTTCAGATTCCCGGTTCTGGCTTTAATCCGTCTCTACCAGAAGACGATATCAAAAGCTTTGCCCGGTGATACCTGCAGATATTATCCCAGCTGCTCACATTATTCCTACCAAGCAATCTATAAATACGGAGTATTCCGGGGTGGTTATATGGGTGTCTGGCGAATTCTTCGCTGTAATCCATTTTCCCAAGGAGGGTTCGACCCGGTTCTGTAAAATAACCTCTAGAAAGTGAATATGAAAACAATGAAAAAATATCTCCTAATTCTTCTCTTGGCCCTGCTCGCCCTGACTTTGGGCGCCTGTGCTGGCGGTCGACGAGTCGTAGCAACTGGCTGGTCCGAGATCACCCTCAAAGAGGATGTTGCTTATTTCTCTTATGGACCCCAGGTTTATGCCCTAAACATAAAAAACGGGACACAAAAATGGCTGTTTCCGGTAGAAACGGAAACCGGCGTTGATTTTTTTGCTGCACCAGTGTTCGCGGATAATGGGACACAATTAATTATTGCCAGCTATAACAGCAATCTTTACAGCATTGATCCTACGAACGGCAGAGAAAATTGGTCATTTACTGCCGCTGAAAACCGCTACGTCGCGGCTCCTCTAGTCATCGATCAGGGTATTTTCGCACCATCATCGGACAATAAACTCTATGCTATCGACCTGAATGGAATGCCGCTTTGGGAACCATTCGAAACAGAAGATCCGATCTGGGCTTCCCCTGCCTGGTCTGAGAGCTGTGGATGCATTTACCTGGCTTCCATGGATCATTTCCTTTATGCCATCAATCCAGAGACCGGTTCACAGGTTTGGAAATCAGAAGATCTTGGTGGACCAATAGTCAGTCGTCCTGCCGTGTCAGATAGCGGGTTGATAATCGTAAGCACCTTTAATAATGAAGTCATTGCCCTGGATGAGGTAAAACACACCATCGAATGGCGTTTTAATACCACGGATTGGGCCTGGGCAAGCCCGGTTATTGATGGGGAACAGGTTTATGCCAGTGATCTATCCGGTACTTTTTATGCCCTGGAATTGGCAACTGGAGACCTGATCTGGCAGCTGCAGCCCGGTGGCGGGATCGTTTCTGCACCACTGGTTCAAGATGATCTGATCTATTTCTCAACTGATGCCAGCAGCCTGGTAGTTGTCAGCAAAGATGGTGTTGTTCAGCGCAATCTGCCAATGGAAGGCAAACTATATGCCAGCCCTGCCTCAGCCGGAGAAACTCTTCTGCTTGCTCCCTCAGAAGCAGAATATTACCTGATCGCACTTAATCAGAACGGAACCCAAATCTGGGGATATCCCCCGGCAGAATAAATTGAGAATCTAATACTGGTCCTGGACAAAATTAACTAATATACAGGAAGAAACTATGTGGGATACCTTTATTACCTTAATGATTACCGTGATGCTTTACATATATAATCTGGTCGGCCAGAACTTCGGCTGGGCAATCATTATCTTTACTGTGCTAGTCCGGATTGTTACATACCCCCTGACTGCCCGACAGATGAAAAGCAGCAAAGCCATGCAGGAATTACAAAATTCAAAAAAATGGGCTGATATCCAGAAAAAATACAAAAATGACAAAGAAGCCCTGGCCCAGAAACAGATGGAAATATACAAGGAGATGGGAATCAGTCCCTTCGGTTCCTGCCTGCCGTTGCTGATCCAATTTCCAGTAATAATTGGTCTTTACCAGGCAATCATCAGAACCCTGGCAGTTACTCCAATTCAGCTGGTGAACCTTTCCAAGCACATCAGTAATGGAGCAACCCTGATACCAATTAACAGCCAGTTCTGGTGGATGGAGCTCAGTGAGCCTGAGCGATTTCCCATTATGGGAGTTGCAGTTCCGATCCTGGCTATTCTGGTAGTAATTACCTCATATATTCAAACCAAGATGATTACTCCTCCCACACAGGGAGCGGGTGACGGCGGGCAAGGTGCCCAGATGACCAAGATGATGAGCCTCTATATGCCCTTCTTTATGGGATACCTGGCACTGACCTTTGCTTCCGGACTGGGTTTGTATTTCGTTGCAACCAATCTCGCCACCATCGCCCAATATGTGCTGACTGGTCAGGCGGATTTTAAGAATATTCTTCCAAAACTACCATCAAGATCGATGGGATAGCAAATCCTGAAAAAGATGGATTGATAGAGACCAAAGAGGTATTATGAATAACAATCGCGCAACCCTTGAAGTAATTGCTCAAACTGTAGAAGAAGCAATTGAAAAGGGATTAAATGATCTGGGATTACCTCGAGAAAAAGTAGAGATCACCGTATTGGATGAAGGTGGACAGGGAATATTGGGGATTGGCGCCCGCCAGGCACGGGTCCGAATATCCGTTCTCAGCGAAGGTGAAGAAGCTCAACCAGATCAGAGTAAATCCCAGGTTCCTGCGGAAGATAAAGATACAACTTTAAATCTCACAGAAGAAATTGTCTCTGAACTATTGGAGAAAATGCAACTGGAAGCCAAGGTAGAAGCAAAGTATGGTGAAGAGAGCGATAATATGCCGTTCCGTCCCATCCTGGTAGATATCTCAGGTAAAGATTTGAGCGTACTGATTGGACGCCGAGCAAAAACATTAAATGCCTTGCAATTCATCACCCGCATAATCCTGGGAAAGGAATTGGAACACGGAATCCCGCTCAGCATTGATGTAGAGGGATACCGGGAACGGCGCGAACTGCAGGTCCGCCAGTTAGCTCGCCGGGTAGCAGAACAGGTGGCAGACACAGGCCGCGAGCAAGCCCTGGAACCGATGCCACCCAATGAACGGCGATTTGCCCATATTGAACTTCAGGAAGAGTCCTCGGTTTACACAGAAAGTATCGGCCAGGACCCAAATCGAAAAGTCATCATTCATCCCGCAGATTAATTCTGCTGAATAATAAATCGACTGGCATGGAACAAATCCCGTGCCAGTTTTTTTTTACCTGGATTTCGCTATCAGGTATAATTCCACCATGAACCTCAGGCCGGGGAAAACTACTTTCGATTATTTAATAGTAGGGCATATTACCCGGGATGTCATTTACGATGGATTTCGTCTGGGTGGAATAGCTATATATAGTGCGATCACGGCCAGGAGAATGGGTTTAAAAGTGGGCTTGGTCACCTCTTATTATGAGAATTATTCGATTGAACCGCTGGAAGGAATCCAGATTTATAACGTTAAGTCGGAAAGGACAACAACTCTTAGGAAGGTTTACACACCCTTCGGCAGAGAATAATGTCTCCTCGAGAAGGCCGAATCTTTGGGATGGAACATATCCCGGAAAAATGGTTGACCACAAAAATCATTCACCTGGGATCGGTGGCAAATGAGATCAACCCGGAAACTGGATTCGATTTTCCAGATGCACATGTTTGTATTTCGCTCCAGGGCTGGCTCAGAGAATGGGACGATAGGGTAACAATTCAACCTTCCCCCTTCCCGGTGATAAAAAACCCGTTCCTAGAAAATTCTTCTGCTTTCCTGAGCGATGAAGACCTGGGATTTAATCGATCTTCACTCGATTATCTATGCTCACTTTTTCCCCTACTGGTCCTCACCAAAGGGAAATACAGGGCAGAGTTTTATTGGCAAGATAAGATCAAATCCATCTCTGATAATCCGGGGAAAGTAGTGGATCCAACCGGGGCTGGAGAAATATTTGCTGCAGCTTTTATGAAATACTTCGTGATTGAGAAAAAGAGTATCGAAAAATCTGCTCGGTTAGCATCAGCGCTGGCAGCGATTTCTGTCACCCGTCCCGGGATTGAAGGTATTCCAACAGAATTGGAGATACAATCAATTCAAAAGGTGCAATGACCCATGGGATTAATCTATACAATTGCCAATCAAAAAGGCGGCGTCGGAAAAACGACTACA
>JAZFRV010000117.1:0-2684 GCA_036445875.1 Anaerolineales bacterium | reverse complement strand
AAAGGCGTATAGCCTTAAAAATCCCGCCAAACTGCCTTGATCGTTTTCCGCTACAAACACAGCGGGGCCAGGATCACGATTAAGATTCTTCAGTAACAGTTGAATTTTTCTGGGGACAAGTATATCCCGGAGTGTGGCCAATTTAACAGTGATCATAGGTGGATCCTTCACTATGAGTAATAACCTTTGAGATATTCTTCTGAGAAAATCCGATCAGGAGTTAAGCCCGCCTTTGCTCCGCTGGTAATTACACCGCTCGAATATGGTTAATCTGTCAGGGATCTTCGCAAGTTGTGGGCTTCATTAAGATGAACCAATAAATGGCGAGTGGGTGGCATCAGCAGCAACTGGAAGATTTTCTTTTTGCTCCAGTACTCAATTAACTCATTCGAATTTTCTAGAACTGCTCCCTCTGTCAGGATCCGATCCAACCGGGACCTGGATACCTTTTGTACTAAATCCTCCCCGGACAGTGCAGCGACAATCCTTCTTGTCTGCTTGCCAACTTGATTACGGTATGTAATAAGTTGATCAATATTCACCTGTTGACTCAATCCAATCACAACAGAGGCTTCGATGTCATTTCCTGTGTGATGAATCGGTGAATTAAGTTCATGGATCCAACCATCTTGAAGGTAGACCTGAATTTCATCCGCAACTAATATATTCATTGTGACATCTTCAATTCGACTGATATGCCAGAGGATCCAGATCAAGGAGTGCTGGTGGTTTTCAGGAATAACCCGAAGTTGGTCTTGAGAGATTCCCAGGAAGACTTGATCAGCGTACGACCAGGAATCTGATTCTGAGACTGCTTTGCTGTGTAATACCCCATGCTGGGAATAAAATAATTCCTTGGACTCATCAGGTTGATCTCCAGAAGTTAACATGCCTCTTAGTTTCTTCTGATCTGTACTCCATTGCCTTCTGAAGGTTTTTAAATCATTCACGAAATAAACGCTCCAATTCCTCGATTTTCCAACTATAACTTCTTCTCTCTGGCTGGTTTTTCCCTGGTCCAGAAGATATAACTGCTTCCTAATAAGGAGACAGTCAGCGTGAAATCCAATCCAGCCACTCCCAGCATGAAAAAATAATTTCCCTGAGCCCAGTGATCCAGTAATACTCCAGAAGAAATCATTATAGCCAGGGCGAGGAAAAATCCTGGTCGAAAAAACTGCCAGATTTTTGGATTCTCAAGATTATTAATTCGATCCAGATTTTTGCGGCAACTGCGGGTGAAGATCGTAGAAGCTTGAATGATTCCCAAGGCTAACCCAATCAATATTGAGAGCCAGGGCCAATAACCATCTGGTCGGAGTTCGATAGCATTTCCAATCAGCTCCACACCGCTTCGTAAGAGCATCACACCTCCGATGTACCAAACTACGGCGGATAATACAATTAATATTCGCTTAGATGTTTTCATAATATTTTTCCCAGATATGAATTCCTATTATATCAAGAGGTCCAGGAAATCAATCATCAAAGATCAATTTCTTTCCAAGAATTTGATTAACCTGTCGGAAGAAAAACATTTAGAATACAAGCAGACCAACAAAAAGGAGCTGACAATGCAATCTGTCCGTTGGGGTTTACTCTCAACCGCGAACATAAATCGAAAACTTATTCCTGCAATTCGCGAATCTACCAGGGGGGAGTTAATAGCTGTTGCCAGCCGGACTCTGAAAAATGCGGAGGCATATGCCAAAAAGTGGAAAATCCCCTCTGCTTTCGGCAGCTACGAAAAAATGCTCAGCATTGGAAGACTTGCAAGCTGCAATCCTTGATGGAACCGCTCCTTATATCAGTTTGGAGGAAACCAGAAATCATGTCCGGACAGTCCTTGCTCTTTATGATTCGGCCAGGACAGGCAAAAAAGTGAAATTACAAGGATCTCCGGATGTTGGTTTTATTACTAGTTAATAACAGTCATGTTCCTAAGTATCCTGGTATTGTTGTGTGCGGATTAAACCAATTCTGGATTAAGGCGGCAACTCCAGACATTGACCTGTAAGGTTCTCCTATGGAAAGACCTTTAGTAATTCCCGGATAGCATTCGGTGCGAACAGTTTAATGTAATCTTCCAGACACTCCAACTGATTTTTGATATGGAATTCAGTGATTCCAGGAGGTCCATAGGTCGTATATAAGGAATTTACCGTGCCTGGATGAATCTGGGTGCGCTGATCTGGACCATAAATCACGGATGAGAGGATACCTTGTTGATCTTTAATGTACATATCACCGGCCTTAAGCTCTTGCTCTGTTCCATCCATTCTTTGGTAGGTTTCATCCCCTCTGGCTATCTCCACCATCAAAGGAAATTCCAGTTTGTCTGTATCGTGAGCCGCAGTTAACAGCCCTGTATTCAGCTCTGCCATAAACATACAGGTAACCAGCGCGGAGGGAGAAAAAATCGCCTTATCCTTAAATATCACTGATTCCAGCTGCAGCTGAACATGATATGATTTTCGAAATCGACGGTAAAAGGCATCATAGGCTCCCAAGATCTTGTCTTCCCGAAGGGTTTTTCTGTCGAAGCCTAAAAATCGGGTCCGCAGCTCTTCCTCTAACTCTTTTTTAGCTTTCTGTAATGACGGGTGATCCGGAGTATTTGGCGCATTATTGATCACCAATATCCCTACCCGTGAATCTGGTGATTCCTTCTTCCAGGCATCAGA
>JAZFRV010000116.1:0-2437 GCA_036445875.1 Anaerolineales bacterium | reverse complement strand
CATGGAAGAGAAAAAAATAAATATGGTAATGGTATCTGATGCTCTGGTAGAGGATTCCAGATTTAGAGATGATACTGAATGGTTGTATTTCCTAGAAAACTATTCAACTTTTGAGTACACACAGATGTATGTTCCATATACAGGCAGAATATTGCTTATCCGTAATGATCTCTTAAAATGAGCGTTTTCATCGGAAGAGATAAAGAGTAATGTACCAATATTATTCAAATATCAATCGTTCATCCTGCTTTATTATGTATTAATAACTGTGATCAACTAGAAAGACAGGTATTGAATCTGCCTCTCCTGATTTCGTCAAGGTATATAAAACCAGGATAGATTACAAACCGTTTAGAGCTATAAAATAAGAATCATCTTGATCTTATGTGAACAAACAAGCATGAGTCCATCTAAAATCTCCATAACCAGTGTAAATCGATCAGAAGCCGACGCGGAAAGGTATTATTCCCGTTTGAGTTCCTTTTATGATCTTTTAGCAGCCAGCGAAAAGAAATTTATTATTCGAGGGTTGGAACTATTAAAACCCGTCTCCGGGGAAACTATCCTTGAGATCGGCTTTGGTACCGGCCACGCCCAGCTTATGATTGGGAAAGCTGTAAAGACCGGATTGAGCGCCGGAGTGGACCTATCAGAAGGAATGTGCCGGGTAGCCCAAAAAAAAGCGGCGGCAGCCGGTCTTTCTTACCGGGTCAGCCTGATCCGAAGTAATTCTCTTCCAATGCCCTTTTCAGAAGGAGTTATGGACGGGATATTTTCCAGTTTTACCCTGGAGCTATTTGATACCCCCCAGATACCTGAAGTCCTTAAAGAGATTAAACGAGTGTTAAAACCAGGCGGCAGACTGGTAGTGATTTCGCTTTCTAAAGATCAACCTCTGCCCTGGATGGGCAAATTGTACGAACGCCTCCACACAATATACCCCCGGATGCTTGACTGCCGCCCGATTCCTGTAAAATCGATAATTTCTGGGGGAGGATTTGAGATAAATCAAGCTCAGGAATTCAGCATGTGGGGAATTCCTGTGAGTATAGTTAAAGCTTTCAAGGTTTGAGGGGAAGTCAATCAGATTGGTCCAGCAGGGACCGGTTTTGTTTTGCTGTTTGAAATGGATCTGCCTGTGAGACATATATGCCCTGGTGCTCCAACCCACCCGTTTCCTTGTAGGGGGCAATAATTCAAAATACAGACCAATATATGGTTCATTATTGATGATGATATCGTAGGCAAGCTCTCTGTTTAACGATGGCATCATATACTGGAAAACGCGGGCGGCATCCCGTCATCCTGCACTGCCCGCTTCACACCAGCCCTGGCATGAATACATTGATAACAAAAACTGCTCTACTGTTAGATCAGAGCAGTTTTGCCTGGTTTCTGTGCCCCCACGGAGATTCGAACTCCGGTCTTAACCTTGAAAGGGTTATGTCCTGGTCCCCTAGACGATGGGGGCGTATTCTTTTTTTTTAAGATTTCCGAACGGCAAAAATTTTACCATTCCCTCTTGGTCAGGTCAACCCTAAATGATATCAGGTAGATCTTCTGTCTGCCTTATGTATCCCCGTTTTTCTTAAGGCTGTGAGTAAATGTAGCTATATGTTTCCGGTTGATTAACATCGCCTCACTCTTGATTTCCAACTCGGAATATACAATCGACCGCACTGTTCCATCAAAAACAGGCAGGTATTCCCAGGTCTCACCGGACATCAAGGCTGTGAAATTAAACCGGCCAGGCCATTCCAATACGCCTTCGTACTCATAGGTGGAATCTGTAACAGCAATATTAAAGGAATTAACTTTTTCGTATCCGGGACGGGTAATTCCTTTTGGTCCGATATCCTGGCGGCGCTTTACACTTGCGCTGTGAATTTGATCTTTTACCAGGCGAATATCCTCCAACTTCTGTACCAAAAAGTCTGGGTCATGGATACGTCCTAAACTGGCATCCATTATTGGCATAAACGAACTGGTGGAATCCGTGAGCAGCCCAAACAACCCGGTATTGCTGACCTTAACCGTTCCAGCTATCCGGTAGCTTGCCGTCAAAATATGGACGGGAATGATGCGTTTTGTTAATGCTCCTTGTGCCATGCCTTAACTCCCAATTTAAACAATTCCCCGAACTCCTAGAGGTATTTGTTTATCAAAACATCAAATTAACACCAACCTGCCAGGATCTGGTGTTTTTATTACCTGATACCTAACTTGTATGATAACAGAAACAACTTAAAATCAAGTGTTTCCTGGTTCCAATAATTCTATGTATTACCAGTAAGAGAAATTGGATCCAAATCTCAGGATCCAGTCATGGATTGAATTTATACGCTTTAATCAGACGCCAAGGCAGGATTCGCTCCATTAATCAGACCCCAGGAATCTGGAGGCCAATAAACCAGCAAAGCTTCCCCGATCACGTTGT
>JAZFRV010000115.1:0-3489 GCA_036445875.1 Anaerolineales bacterium | reverse complement strand
AAAGATATCAACAATTTCGTCATCATCCTGAAGGACACTATTTAACACCAGGCCTTCTCCCCATTTGGCATGTTTAATTTTTTGTCCTGGATGATATTGGCTCTCCGATTTATCTACTTGAAGAGATTCTTTCTGGATGTTTTTCCAGGATTGGATGCTTTGAGGGCTCGTCCTTGGTGTTGGGGAATATTGGGGAAAGCTATCTTCCGCTCGTAAATCAACAGGGATATCCCGGTAATAACGGGAGGCTTCCATCGGTTCAAAATAACCATAGGTATACCGATTCAGTGAATGAAAAAGATATAAACAATCTTTCGCCCGAGTGATTCCAACATAAAATAACCGTCGTTCTTCTTCCATAGCTTCGGGTTCATCAAATGATCTTTGGTGCGGCAGGATTCCTTCATTTAGACCGATGATAAATACGGTACCAAATTCTAACCCTTTGGCGGCATGAAGGGTCAACAAAGTGGGAACATCCAGGGTTGAATCCAATGTATCTTGATCGGAAACCAGGGCCACATCCTCCAGAAATGATAATAAGCCAACGGTTTGGTATTCAGAAGCCAATCTCCGAAGTTCAGTGATATTTTCCCATCGATCGTAACCTTCTTCACTGCCATCCTCGATGTAGCTCCGGTAATCAATATCTGACAAAATTAGATCAACAATTTCTACCGGTGGAAGGGTATCGTAAACATTTCTCCACTTGAACAATAATCGTCCAAATCCCAATAATCGGCTCCCCCCAGCCTTTGTAAATGAATCCAGATCCGGGGGGTTTTCTTCAGCAAGCTCTTTTAGTAAATCACCAGGGGAAATTTCTTTTTTCTGGGCAACTGTCATCAATTCTGCAAAAGTTTTTATCCCGATTTTTCGACTGGGTGTATTAATCACCCGAGATAAACTGAACATATCCTCTGGGTTTGCGACTAGGCGAAGGTAACCAATAATGTCTTTTACCTCCCTCCGTCCATAAAACCGCTGAGCACCAACCAGTTTATACGGCAGATTTGCCGAAAGGAAAGCCTCTTCCAACAGGCGGGATTGGGCATTTGTCCTATACATCACTGCAAATTCTGAGGCTGCTGCTTTTCTCTCAGCTATTTGCTGGATAATTGTATCCACTACAGATTGAGCCTGTTCCCTTTCATCGTAGGTCTCCCGGATGAAAATCTTTTCCCCTGCTCCCCTTTCAGTGAAAAGCTTTTTAGGAGTCCGGTTAGTATTCCGATCGATGATGGACATCGCAGTATCAAGAATATTCTGAGTCGACCGGTAGTTTTGCTCCAATAGAATCACTTCTGCGTCAGAAAAATCTTCTTCGAACCTGCGGACATTCCTATAATCTGCCCCACGCCAGCGGTATATAGATTGATCAGAATCTCCCACAACAAATAAATTGCGATGATGGGATGCCAGATGCTTCAATAATGAATACTGGGCCATATTTGTATCCTGGAATTCATCAACCAGGATATAGCGATACCGTTGGGCATATTTCTCCCGAATGTCCTCATTATCTGATAACAATATTGCCATCCACAATAATAGGTCATCAAAATCAAGAGCATTGCTCGCCAGCAGGATTTTCTGGTACTGTTGATACACTCTGGCAACTATTTCATCACGATAAGTTTGAATCGGGAAATCTTCTGGTAGGTATAGTTCATTCTTTGCCGCTGAGATAGATGCATGTACGCCATGAGGCCGGTAACGTTTTTCATCCAGGTTCTGATCCTTGATAACCTGGCGAACAACTTTAACCTGATCATCCGCATCAAAAATGACATAGTTGGAATTAACCGGCAAGTGCTCTGCCTCTATGCGAAGTATCCGGGCACAGGTGGCATGGAAAGTACCCAAAGTTAAGCTATAAGTATCTTGTCCTAATAATTTGGAGATCCGCTCCCCCATTTCCGAGGCAGCTTTATTAGTAAAGGTTACTGCCATAACCTGATAGGGTTGAATTCCACGATCTCCAATCAAATAAGCTGCCCGGTGTGTCAAGACACGAGTCTTACCTGATCCTGGTCCTGCAAGAACCAGGATAGGTCCGGGAAGGGATGTGACCGCTTTTATTTGTTGGGGATTTAATGACTCCAGGATATCCATACTGGGCTGATTCTACTGGGTTGCCAGATATGTGTCAACAACATTGCGGAAATGAGTGCCCTGTCGTAGAATTGATCCATGAGCTGGGACTTGATTGGACATGAATGGGCTATTCAACTACTGCGTGGACATATCGTTCAGGATACATTACGCCACGCCTACTTAATCACCGGTCCTGTTGGAATTGGTAAAAAGAACCTTGCGTTACGGTTTATTCAAGCCATATACTGCCAGGATCCAGTTGAACCTGGTATTCCCTGCAGGGGTTGCAAAACTTGCCAGAATATTGCCCGACTTGAGTACCCCGACCTATTCCTGGTTACTGTCGAGGAAGATAGTACTCAGATTAAAATCGACCAAATTCGCGAATTGGTCCATCGTTTCTCACTCACTCCCTATATTGCTTCCCGGAAAATTGGTTTGCTGTCAAATTTTGAGCGAGCCAATCCTCATGCGCAGAATTCTATATTAAAAACCCTGGAAGAACCTCCTGGGAATTCGATCATGATCCTGACAGCAACAACCGCGGATTCTCTCCTGGATACAATTACCTCCAGATGCGAGGAACTTAAACTTAATACAGTGCCAATCTCAATATCTAGTAAAGGCCTGGAGAAGTATCATGGTATCCCGGCAGATCAAGCAAATTTCCTGGCGCACATCTCCGGGGGAAAACCAGAAGTTGCCCTGAATTATCATCAAGAACCAGCTACTCTTGAACTCAGGGAGAATCTTCTGAACGACCATCACCAAATTTTGCAAAATAATTCTGTGGAGAGGTTTGCCTATGCCTCCAGGTTTGAAAAAGACCCCAGGATGGTAGGAAAGGTATTAGATACCTGGAGTTCCCTTTGGCATGATATTTTACTTCAAGCTGGAAAATCCCAGGCGCCTATTCAGAATATCGACAAGAAGAATGAAATCACTCAAATAACCAATAAAATTGATCTCAGCACAGCTCAAAAAACCATCAATAGCTTTCGCAGAGCTCATTTACTTTTGCTTGATAACGCAAATCTGAAACTGACCTTTGAAGACCTGTTGCTTCAACTTCCAGAGATAAAAAACTTATAATCGGTCGAACAATCAGAATTTTAAGTTTTTCAAAAACATCTAAAAGTGTAACTGAATACTGAATATGCTATACTCTGATAAGGATTTTGTAGATTGAATGTAAATGCATATTATATCGAATTAATCTATTCCAAATTCAATATACAAATCTGTGAGCAAATTCATTGATCCACTGAGGGAAAATCGCTTTTAATTAACGGTGGAAATTGCCCATTATAATCCTGTTAATGGGGTCAATATTGGTAAAATGCTTTCACTCACCAGAACTCTGGGATTGGATGGGGATTGTTACCAACTTAG
>JAZFRV010000114.1:0-4095 GCA_036445875.1 Anaerolineales bacterium | reverse complement strand
GTCCAAGCCCATACTGATATACCAATTGTTGCAGATGAGTCAGTTCAATCCATCGCCGATATTGTTGAATTAGCAAAAGTTGGTGTTCAAGGAATTAACTTAAAATTGATGAAACTCGGGGGTCTTGCACCCACAATGAAAATGTTAAAAAGAGGCAAGGATTTGGGATTAAAGATCATGCTTGGTTGCATGGCAGAGACCTCACTAGGTGTTACAGCGATGTCACATCTGACTGGGTGGGCTGATTGGATAGATCTTGATGCGCCTCTGCTGATATCCAATGATCCATTTGAGGGAATTTCCTATAACGGGGCACAAATTCATATGCCCGAACGAACTGGGATTGGGATTCGAAAAAGAATGTAGGCTTATTAAGATGAGAAATTATGTAGTATAGAGAATGTTAATCCCTGGATTTCAGTCTGGAGAAAAGAGAAATCGAATAACAACTTTAATACATCCCCGAGATAATTCAAAATTGCTCCTGTTTTCATGATTTAATTGACATTCTTTCAACCCCAGACTACAATGTATGATGACTGAGACCGATGACCCAAATCGGTTAGGAGGGATTATGAGCGCTTGGCAAGGAAAATATGCCATCGGGTTAACGGGGAATATTGCTACTGGGAAGAGTGTCGTCCGGAAGATGCTTGAGCATCTGGGTGCGTATGGTATTGATGCAGATGTGCTTTCGCATCGTGCCATTATGAAGTCATCTCCTGGTTATCAACCCGTGATTGACACCTTTGGGCGATGGGTTTTGGGGGCAAATGAAGAAATCGACCGTGCCAAAGTGAGTGAATTAGTGTTTAACAATCCAGACGCAATGCTTCGCCTGGAAGCAATCATTCATCCTCTGGTCAGACAGGCCCTGGATGTTCTGATAAAAAAATCTTCCCACAAGGTGATTGTGATTGAGGCGATCAAGTTGCTGGAATCGGAAATGCATAACCTGTGTGATCAAGTCTGGGTCACAATGGCTTCTACAGATCTTCAGCTTGAGAGATTGGTTGAGAAACGAAATCTGAACAAAAGGGAAGCGGAACTCAGGATCAATGCCCAACTGCCGGCAACAGCAATACTTACCAAAGCAGACGTAGTAATTGAGAATGATGGCTCATTTGAAAAAACCTGGAAACAGGTTTATGACGCTTGGCAGGTTATTACCCAGGAAGAACCGGATTTTAAACCACTTCCCAGTAAGTCCTATGGCAAGCTGGATGTCCGCAGGGCAACTCCTGAATCTGCGGAGCAGATTGCCAGCTATATGAGTCTTAATAGCCGAACAAAAAAGAAGATAACCAAGGATGATATCATGGCAGCCTTCGGCGAAAAAGCATATATGCTGCTTTTATCTGACGAAGAAATTATCGGGCTGCTGGGTTGGCAGGTCGAAAACTTGATTACCCGGGTGGATGACGTTATCTTAAATGAGGGTTTGGCTGTCCAGAAAGGCCTGGAAGCATTGATGAACTATGTAGAAGAATCATCAAAAGAGCTTCAAAGTGAGGCAGCGCTGCTCTTCTTGCCCCCCTCTCTGGCTCAACATGAGAATCTGTGGAGCCCCCTGGGATATCAGGCCCGGACAGTAAAAGATCTTCAGGTAAAAGCCTGGCAAAATGCAGTGATGGAATCCATGCCCCCGGGAACCGTCCTGCTGTTCAAGCAGCTCAGAAAGGACCGGATATTACGTCCTATGCAGTAAATACAATCCTGCTGCAGGTACAACATCGTGATCACAAATCTTTGGAATTATTTGTCATTTTTATTCGCTCGAGCCAATTGGCTCAGCGTTGTTGATATTCTACTGGTAGCCGCAGTAGTATTTCTTGTGATCTACCTGCTGCGAGATACTAAGGCGTTGGTTCTTCTGCGGGGGATTTTATTCTTAATTGTTGTTATCAGTTTGCTCTCCAGTCTTCGTGTACTCCCCGCATTTTCCTGGTTAACTACAAATACTCTCCCCACTTTACTGTTTGCGATTCCGGTTATATTTGCGCCCGAAATCAGGCGAGTACTGGAACGGTTAGGCAGGACGGGATCAATCTTCGCCCCGGATAATTTTTCCAGCGAAATGGAGCGGATCATCCAAACTGTTGTCCAGGCATCTCGCCGGATCGCTGAAAGGAAATATGGAGGATTGATTGTATTTTCTAGATTGGATTCTCTCCAGGCCTATATTGAAACAGGAATCCGCTTGGGGGCAGCAGTTACTCCAGAAACTCTGATCCAGATTTTTTATCCCAAAACACCTCTTCACGATGGGGCTATCATTATTTCTGATGAAAAAATAACAGCCGCAGGCTGTGTGCTTCCACTCTCATCCAGCGGAGTTTTGGAAGAATCGCCGGAGCGCTCGATGGGATTACGGCACCGGGCTGCTCTTGGCATCTCAGAAGAGAGTGATGCCATAGCAGTGGTGATATCGGAGGAGACCGGTATTGTATCACTGGCTTATGATGGAAAAATTGATAAATTTGTACCACTGGATGAGCTGCAGGGTAAGCTGAACGGATTTTTCAAAACAGACCAATCTTCAAAAACCTTTCTTTCCCGATTTGTTTCAATAGTTCAAGGAATTTCTGAATGAATTTATTGCGCTGGTTGGGAAAAAATCTTACTTCGTTGATCCTGTCGCTTCTGTTGGCGATTATGATTTGGACTTCTGCCGTAATGTCTGCCAATCCAAATATCGAAATAGAGCTAACCATTCCATTGGAAGTGATTCAGCCGGCAACCGATATTGCAATTGTTGATCCTTTGCCTGAGGTTGTCACAATAAAAATAATCGCTCCTGAAAGCATCATTCTCCAACTTGTAGAGGATAATCCTCTTACTGCTAATATCAATCTGACTGATATTGAGGCTGGAACTTACCGATTCCCTGTGCAAGTCAATATTCCGAACAATCTAAAGCCGATCAGGATTCTGGAACAAAGCTTAAAACAGCTTGAGTTAAAGGTAAGCAACCTGATCTCAAAATCGCTTTCGATCTCCATTCAGATCGAAGGTGAACCTGCGATTGGATACAAGACCGGTGGACTGGAATGGGATCAAGTTCTTGCAACAGTGACCGGGCAGGAAACGAAAGTCAATCAGATTGCGACCGTGGTTGGGATCCTGGATATATCAGATGCGAGGGAAACGATTTCCACAGATTTAACGCTCGAGGCGCAAGATGAAAATGGTGTCCCAGTGGATGCCGTTACAGTAGCACCGGATATTGTCCATGTGAACCAGGTAATCAGCTTACACGGTGGATACAGAAATGTAGCTGTAAATGTAACCACTGTGGGAATCGTCGAACCGGGTTACCGGTTTACCAGCATCACCCCGGCGCCACCTACAGTAATGGTTTTTTCAGAAGACCCACGGTTGGTTGAGCAGCTACCTGGTTATGTAAATACATCTCCGCTGGATTTAACCGGCGTTGATGGATACCTGGAAACCATACTGGAGCTGGATTTGCCAAATGGTGTAACTGTGGTTGGAGATCCGACGGTTCTGGTCCAGGTAAATATCACTGCTCTGGAAACAAATATGTCAATCTCCAGGGAAGTTGAGATCATCGGACTCTTGCCAGGATTATCTGCGGAAGTTTCACCCATTCAAGTTAGCGTTCGGGTCTCAGGTCCCGTTCCAATCCTGGAAAATCTTACTTTACATGATATCCGGATTGTTGTTGATCTATCAAATCTTAATGTTGGTACTCATACTGTATCGCCAACGATTGAAATACTTCCTGCAGATGTAATCTGGGAGGATATCTCCCCTACGACGGTTGAAATTGTGATTGAGGAAAGTTCATAAGAATCGTCTGGTCCGAACAGAACCCCTACTAATAATCAAACGCTTATGACAAAACCAGTAGTTGCTATCGTTGGACGCCCGAATGTGGGCAAAAGCACCCTTTTTAACCGCCTGGTAGAACGCCGGATGGCGATTGTGGATGATATTCCCGGTACCACCAGGGATCGATTAATGACGGAAGTTGAGTGGACCGGAACAGTCTTTGACATTATTGATACTGGAGGATTGGATCCAACCCAGGTGGGTCCTGGAAAGGGCCAGGAACCGTTATCGATAGGGTCT
>JAZFRV010000113.1:0-2412 GCA_036445875.1 Anaerolineales bacterium | reverse complement strand
CCATCTTCTTGATACCAGGTAATTGTCCAGTTGAGAACTCCCAGGAGAGCTTTAGTTGTCAGGGCAGGTTGGTGAGATTGGAATTCTCCACACGCTACACCATCTTCAATAATTTTCTGCCAGATTTCTTCTACCCGATCCCTGCGGGGGATGTGAAGATCAATATATTCTGGCTGGAGAGATTTGTGTTCTAAAAGCAGGACAGAGGAGAGAGACCGGTTCTCTGCCAGGAAACAAAAGTAGGCCTGCATGGCTTGGCGAAGTTTTAGACTTGGTGACAGGTCTTTTTCTTCAACAATTTGGAGTCGTTCAATGATGAGATCTAAGGCTTCATCCAGCAGAGCTAAAAGGATTTCCTGTTTACTGTTGACATGATGGTACAGGCTGCCTTTTTTCAGCTTCACAGCCTCTGCGATATCCTGCATGGAAGCCGCATGGTAGCCTTTTTCCTGAAATATATGCGCTGCAGCCCTGAGGATACTTTTCCGATCCAAGAACACCTCCCTACCGACCGTTTGGTAGATTAAGCGTAACAAATTCTTCTCAGAAAGTCAAGCAGAGTTTAGTAAATTGATCAGTATCTGGACTATCTCAAAAACAAAAAAAGGATAATAATATACTACAGCAATCATCTTCCATTTATTTATTCCAGGGACAAAACAATGACAAATGAATTATCTCGCCGGCAAAAACTCATGTATGGAGCAGGGGATATTGGATTCAGTCTTACCTCTACAATCCTGGGAGTTTATTTCCTGTTTTTTATGATTGAAGTAGTCGGACTCCGGCCGGCAGTCGCGGCAATACCGATAGCAATTGGGAAAATTTGGGATTTTATCAACGATCCTATTTTTGGATATATCTCAGATAGAACCCGGACACGGTGGGGCCGACGCCGACCTTATCTGCTTTTTGGTGCGCTCCCGCTGGCTCTTACTTTCACGATGCTTTGGTACCGACCGGATTTTGAGAGCACTACTGCTCTGGTCGCCTATTATTCTATAGCCTACATAATTTTTGAAGCCTCGGCAACGCTCTTGTATATGCCTTATTTTGCCCTTACACCAGAATTAACCTCTGATTATGATGAACGTACCTCATTAACCAGCTACCGGATGTTCTTTTCCATCCTGGGAAGTCTGCTTGCGTTTACATTACCGCTGATTATTATTGGATCATTTACACCTGAAAATGCCCCTAAGGTTCTATTAATGGGGGCGATATTTGGTTTAATTTCAGCATTACCAATGTTCATAACATTTTTTGGTACTAAAGAACGGGAAGACTTCAGTGATCTTGAAAAACCGACCTTGTTGGAATCTATTAAATCAGTTTGGAAAAATGTTCCTTTTCGATACGGATTGGGAATTTTCCTCGCAACCTGGATATCAGTCGATATTCTTCAATCCAGCTTATTATTTTATGTAAAGTATGTGGTTCAACGAGAACCTCAAAACGATATCATCATGGCCACAATTTTTGTGATTGCTATGTTTGCATTGCCTATCTGGAATTGGGTCTCAAAACGCTGGAGTAAAAAATATGCATATATTTTCGGCATAGCTTTTTGGGTTGTCGTGCAAATGATATTAATTATGATGAATCCATCAACACCGCTTGGCCTAATCCTGGTGTTGTGTTCCATGGCGGGTATCGGCGTCTCAGCGGCTCACGTATTGCCCTGGGCTATTCTGCCGGATGCGATTGAATGGTATGAATATGAGACCGGGGAACGCCATGAAGGTATGTTTTACAGTGTTACTACCCTGGCCAGGAAAGTAACTTCAGCCGTTTCTGTAACCTTTATTGGACCAATCCTGGAGCTTACGGGATATCAGCCCAATGCCGCCATTCAAAGTGAACAAGCTTTGTGGGGTATAAAGTTGGTGATTGGACCTCTCCCTGCTGTATTGCTGGTGATTGGAATCATTATCGCTTTTAAGTATCCGGTTGGCAGAGATGATTTTTTAAAGATCGTTGAAGAACTAAAGAGTCGTCGATCCGAGTGATTGGATATTAGGATTTAACAATATAGCTGAGAGATTTGATTATGTCAGATATTGAAATCAGACCGGTGCAAACTAAGGGAGAGAAGCGAAAGTTCTTAACATTTCCCTGGGATATATATCGGGATGATCCTTTATGGGTCCCGCCACTCTTGCCAGAGAGATTGAGAGTGACCGATCCCGAGCGAGGTGTATTTTTTGACCGCGGAGAAGCAGAATTTTTCCTGGCATATAGGGATGGAAAACTGGCTGGTACTATTTGTGCGGCTGAAGATCCACCAACTAATCAGAGCAGGAGGAAAAAGGAATGTATGTTTGGCTTCCTGGAATACATTGATGATTTTGATATCTTCCAGGTATTAATAGATCAGGTCAAGAATTGGGGCCAAGAAAGAAGCTTAGATTC
>JAZFRV010000112.1:0-7637 GCA_036445875.1 Anaerolineales bacterium | reverse complement strand
GGACAAACCATGAATCCCAGTACCCAGGAGATCCTGTCAGCCTTCGAAGATCTAGCGACTGATATGATCATCATTCTGCCGAATAATAAAAATATCGTCATGGCTGCTAAATCTGCTGCTGAACTATCAGTAAAACAAGTAAAAGTTATACCCACCGTCACTGTTCCCCAGGGATTGGCCGCAATGCTGCGCCTTATCCCGGGACAGGAACTTGATCAAGTAACTGATGATATGAAATCCGCCGTGAATGATATTGAAAGTGGAGAAATTACCACGGCTGTCAGGGATGTTGAAATTGATGGGATCGATGTTAAGGAAGGAGAAATAATCTCCCTTCATAATGGCAAGCTGGTTGGTTCAAATAAAACCCTTAAAGAAGGATGTCTCACATTCCTGGAAACAGCAAAAGCATCGGATTTTGAATTGATAACCATGTTTTACGGCAAAAATGTCAGCCAGGAAGACGCTGAATCAATGACTGAATTCATTCAGGAAAAATATCCGGATCAGATTGTTGAGCTTCAGTACGGAGGACAACCCCATTATCAATTTATTTTGTCGATCGAGTAAATTAACTCAATGTAATATACTCACCAAATCAACATGAGGTTTTCTTGGAAAAAATATGTCGGCGGACTTCTTAATAAGCTCCGCCGTTTTTACAGTCAGGGAAGGTTGATTTGTCCATCGCCATCGTAACAGACAGTACTTCAGATTTACCGGTTGATATACTCAAAAACTACAATATCTATCAAATACCGGTAGCTTTGATGTTAGGCAATCAAACCTACCTGGACGGATTTGATTTATCCAGAAATGATTTTTATAACCGGCTTCCTGCTCTGGAAAAACTGCCGACAACTGCTGCACCGGCATCTGGAAGATTCCAGGAATTATATAAATCAGTTTTTGATAAAGGGTTTTCTGAAATATTATCCATCCATGCAGCTAGCGCCTTAAGCGGTATTTTTAATGCGGCCAGATTAGCTTCCCTGGAATTCTCACCAAAAATTACTGTAGTAGACAGTCAACAACTAACACTGGGACTGGGATTCCAGGTGATTGCAGCTGCAAAAGCTGCCAAAGAAAATATCCCGGTCCAAGCCATTCTAGATAAAATTGAATCAATCAAAGAAAGAATTCATGTATATGCCCTGTTGGATACATTTGAATATATCCAACGCAGCGGTCGGGTTTCCTGGGCCAAAGCCAGGATCGGATCGATTCTCAATATTAAACCTATTCTGGAGCTCAAGGAGGGAGAAGTCCTCAGCCGGGGCCTGGCCCGGGCCCGGAATAAAGGAATCAAATTCCTTGGTGATGTTCTGCTTGGTTTGGGCACTCTGGAAGATCTCGCTGTTCTTCATACCAACGCAGTTGAAGACGGAATGGGTTTTATCCAGCAATTTGCTCCAGGTGGAGATAAGAATCCTCTTCTTGTGAATATCACCACCATCATTGGTACACATGTTGGTCCCAATGGGTTAGGTTTTGCAGCAGTGGTAAAATAATCCTAATGAAAAAATCAATTCAAAAATTAAAGAAATTCTTCCGGTTGGAATCTGAACGGGGGTATGACAATAAAGCAGTCATGGGGGGATTGGCAAATATCCTGTCCTCCTGGGAGCTCGAAGCCCGGGAAGATCAATTGGCTGAACAAACCATTCAGGCTGTGATCAGCCGATTAAGGGATTACCATCAATTAAGCGAGGAATCCCGGGAAGTGGTCTTGAAAGGAATCTGGCAAAGAGTGAATAAAGATTCCAAAAAATCCACAGAAACAGCGTCTAAACGTAAGAATGAGGTTAAACCATCTCCGTCAGAAAAAACTCCCAAACCACATAAGGTTGATGAACCTTCCCCGGAGATTATAGAAACCAAAGAATCTATCCAGGAAGAAGATCAACCTGAAAAGCAAGCCTCTCCCCCACTAGAAAAACTGGATATAGAAACCCCAATCGACAGTATTAAGGGAATTGGGGTGAAGAAAAAAAACGCTCTGGAAAGGATGGGAATCTCATCCATCCGAGACCTCTTGTATACCTTCCCCAGGCGTCACGATGATTACTCAAAATTAAAACCAATCGGTAATTTATGGTTTGGTGAAGATGTCACGGTGATAGGAACAGTTGATAGTGTCAACACTCGAAGTGTTCGCAGTGGAAAAATGAAAATTGTAGAAGCTGTGGTATCCGATAAAAGCGGAGCCCTCAGGGTGACCTGGTTCAATCAACCCTGGCTTGAGGGCCAGCTTTCAAAGGCAAAACATGTCGTATTAAGTGGAGAGATTGAACAATATCTCGGCCGTTTGACAATGAATAACCCTGAATGGGAGCCTCTCAGTGATAAACAATTGCATACCAACCGGATTGTCCCAGTCTATCCGCTTACTAAAGATATCACGCAGAAATGGCTGCGGGGAATTGTTCACGATGTGGTGGAGCAATATGGAACCAGTGTAGAGGATCCCCTACCGGAACAGCTTCGTTCAGAGATCTCCTTTCCTGAATTATCTACTGCCATCCAGGAGATCCACTTTCCAGACTCGGAAGAATCACTGCATGGAGCAAAACAGCGGCTGGCATTTGACGAATTATTCCTTCTTCAAATGGGAGTCCTGAAACAAAAGAAACAATGGGAAAGTCGACCAGGGCAGGTCTTTGAAAGCCAGGACGGTTGGATGAACTCCAGGTTGAAGAAGATTCCATTTAATCTTACTAAGGCACAGATCAAAGCCCTCACCCAGGTTCGGAAAGACCTGCGTTCAGGTCATCCTATGAACCGATTGCTCCAGGGGGACGTAGGTTCTGGTAAAACAGTCATCGCTGCCCTGGCAGCATTAATTGTAAATAAACAAGGGGCCCAGGCTGCTTTTTTGGCTCCAACCAGTATTCTGGCCGAACAGCATTTTCAGAGTATTAAAGGATTGCTGAGTAATGATCCTGATGGATTAAATGAAAACGAAATTAGTCTCCTGATTGGTTCAACACCCGAAAAACAGAAAGACATTATCCGTCAAAGACTTTCCCGGGGAGAAATTAAACTGCTTATTGGAACACATGCTCTTCTTCAGGGACCAGTTGAATTCCAGAACTTGCAGCTGGCAATTGTAGATGAACAGCATCGCTTTGGGGTTGATCAAAGGGGAACGCTTCGTAAAAAAGGAAACAATCCCCACCTGTTGGTGATGACAGCGACCCCAATCCCTCGTTCACTGGCATTGACTCTGTACGGTGATCTGGAACTTTCCGTGATCGATGAATTACCTCCAGGAAGATTGCCTGTAGAAACCCATGTGCTTTATCCCAGGGAAATTGAACGGGCTTATAGTCTGGTCCGCCGTCAGGTTGATTTGGGAAACCAGGCTTTTATCATTTATCCATTAGTGGAAGAAAGTGATAAAAGTGATGAAAAAGCTGCTGTGGAAGAATTCAGCAGGCTTCAGAAGGAGGTTTTTTCTTCCTATAAACTCGGTTTATTGCACGGACAGATGCGACCGGATGATAAAGAGCTGGTTATGACCAGCTTAAGGGATAAGGAAATCCAGATCCTGGTTTCCACCTCTGTTGTTGAAGTCGGATTGGATATTCCAGGGGCAACTGTAATGTTGATAGAAGGCGCGCATCGTTTTGGGCTCGCTCAACTCCATCAATTCCGCGGTCGCGTGGGACGGAGTGATCAAAAATCTTACTGCATCCTGATTCCCGGAAATGCTGAAGAAGTAGAAAATCAGCGACTGCAGGCGATGGTTGAAACCAATGACGGTTTTGTTCTGGCCGAGAAGGATCTAGTGATCCGGGGTCCGGGACAATTCTTGGGAACACGCCAATCTGGATATACGGAATTAAAGTTAGCTAGTATTACGGACTTGGATCTGGTTGAACAGGCACGCAAATATGCCTCAGATCTTTTCCGACAGGATCCTGAATTAGATCAAGAAAATCATCAAAAATTAGCCCTGGCTGTCAATCAATTCTGGACGCAAAAAAACTCAGGCGACATCAGCTGAAAACACTGCTCCAGACATGTCTTGGAGAATCTTATGATAAGAGCTGTCTTTCCCGGAACATTTGATCCCATACATTTTGGTCATATCGATATCGCCCGTCGGGCATCTCGTTTATTTGATGAGGTAATCATTGGTGTGTATGACCAACCTCTTAAAAATTTACTTTTCCTCCCGGAGAAGAGAATTGAACTGGTTAAACAAGAACTCCAGTCCATCAAGAATATCAAGACCGTGGGTTATAGCGGGTTAACTGTTGATTTTTGCCATCAAATCGATGCCCAGGTTATCGTTCGTGGGCTGCGGGTGTTTTCTGATTTTGAATACGAATTTAGAATGGCACTGGCCAACCACAGTTTATCCCCTGATATTGAAGTAGTGGCATTAATTACAAATAAGGACCATTCCTTTATAAGTGGATCAACTGTCCGGGAAATAGCTGCCTTGAACGGGGATGTTAGTTCAATGGTCCCCAAGAGCATTGAAAAAGCCTTAATCGATCGTTTTAAGGAACTCGGAAGTGATCAGAACATCGTTCCGTATACTTCACTGAGAGATTGACCAAAATCGTTTCATGTTATACTAAAAGGGTACTTCTTTAGCGAGGCAATCATGGACATCTTACATCTTGTGGATCGATTGGAAGAGCTAATAAACCAAAGCCGTTCCATTCCATTCACACATAATGTGATTGTTGATGAAGACCGGTTGCTGGATCTTATCGACCAGATGCGGGTAGCGATACCGGAAGAAGTCAAGAAATCCCAGCAAGTATTATCCCAAAAAGACCGTGTCATCGCCCAGGCCAAAGAAGAAGCTGACAGGACAGTCAATATCGCTAAGGAAAAAAGCGACAAGTTAACTGATCGCGACAGCATCGTTCAGGATGCCAGGAAAAAAGCCTCCCGGATTGAAGCAGAAGCTGAAGTGAAAGCCAAAACAACCCAATCTGAGGCGGATGAATATGTCGCAGAAACACTGACGAATCTGGAGATCGCTTTAGAACGGGTACTCAATCAAGTCAGAAATGGAATCTACATTCTGGAAGAGGATACCAAGGAAAAAGAAAATCCACCTGAAGATAAATTAGAAGATATCCAGGAATAAGGTTCAAGTTCTTGGCTATAATCAAAAACAGCCCTTCTCGAGTGGCTGTTTTTTCTTATTTGATATCCCGCCAGGCAACAGTTTTTCCGCCTTGGCGATAAAAATACTTTGATAACACCCAGCTAACAATGCCCGGGAAATGAGCGTTTGCCAATACAGCCACCCACATAATTCCCGGCATTACTACCTGTTTTTTCTTGGTCCTGATCACTTTTATTAATCGTTCTGCAACATCCGCAGCTGAGAGCAGCAGCCAATCCGGAGTAACCCGGGTGGTTTTCCATTGCACTCCCGCATGTTGATCAAATTCTGTATCCACAGCTCCTGGTAACAAGCCGGATACCGTGATCCCGGTTCCTCGCATTTCCCGTCTTAAGCTTTCTAAGAAACCCCGTAATCCAAATTTTGTTGCTGTGTAAATACTATAAGTTGGCAATCCTACCCAGGAAGCAATCGAGGTAATGTGAATAATATGGCCATTGCCCCGGGATAGCATACCTGGAAGAACTTCCCTGGTAATTTGGATTGCTCCTATCAGGTTCAGCTGGAGCTGGTTCTGAATATCGGTCTGCGATTGTTCATTCAACCAAACCAGCCGGCCGTATCCAGCGCTATTTACCAGCACATCGATGCGGTTATAAGTTTGAATAGTAACCGCAACCAGGTTTTGAATTTGCTCTATCCGGGTAAGGTCTGTTGGAACTACCAGCACTTCTCCTCCCCCTCGCTGGATCTCGGATGCTAATAAATCCAATCGATCTTTCCGGCGGGCGGCTATAACCACCCGGTAACCACTGCTGCTCAAAGCTCTGGTAGCTGCTTCTCCTATCCCTGAAGATGCTCCGGTTATTATCGCAACGGGTTGAAACATAATACCCCTTCTCGTCTGCTAACAAAATTAACAATACATCCATTCTACCAGAGGTCTAAATCAGGGGATATTGAAACCCAAATCAGAGGACATAATATATTTGATTCTGGTCACAATACCGTTTAGAATATAGAGGGTTAATCCCAGTGATCAACCTGGCAGGGGGGAATCTGGGGAATTACCAGCCTGAACATCATCCAATAACAAAGGAGGCCAAGATGGATTTCCACTTATCAGAGGAACAAAGATTGTGGCGGAAAGCTGTTCACGACTTTGTATCAAAGGAGATAAAACCTCTGGCACAGGAAATCAATGAGAAGGAAATGATACCTCGGCCCGTGATTCGAAAAATGGGTCCAATGGGTTTATTGGGTATGAGTGTAAAGGAAGAGTACGGAGGATCTGACCTGGATGCCATCAGTTCGGCAATAGCGATAGAGGAAATCGCCTGGGGGGATGGAGGTACTGCCCTGACGATCGAAGCCCATAATGAGTTGGGATGCGCCTCGGTGGCTTTGTTTGGCAGTGATGATCAGCAGCAAACCTTCCTCCCCCCCGTAACATCCGGGGAGGGAAAACTAACCTCCCTGGCCTTAACCGAACCGCAGGCGGGATCGGATTTACGAAATATCCAAACAAAAGCTCAAAAGAAAGGTAGTGAGTGGGTCATCCAGGGATCAAAATCCTGGATAACAAATGCCGGGGAGGCTGACTTTATTGTCACTTTGGTGAAAACCAACCCTGAGGATCAATCTCATGGCATGAGCATGATCATCGTGCCTGCCGACACAAAGGGACTCTCTGTCGCGCCTGCTGAGAAAAAAATGGGAGCAGGTGGAACTCATAGTCATGAAGTCCGGTATGATAACGTTAAGGTGCCCGCTGAGTACCTGCTCGGCAAAGAAGGAGAAGGTTTGCAGCAAACTTTAAAAGTCCTTGATGGCGGCCGAATCAGTGTTGGCGCCTTGTCAATCGGGATCGCTCAGGCGGCCCTGGAAGAAGGATTAGCATATGCCAAAGAACGGGTAAGTTTTGGGAAAACTCTCTCAGAACACCAGGCCATTCAATGGATGGTGGCAGACGCCGCCGCAGATATACACGCTGCACGATTGATGGTTTATTATGCGGCCTGGTTAAAAGACCAGGGAAAGCCTTATACCAAGGCAGGTGCTGTGGCAAAATTATTTGCTACGGAGATGGCAGAAAGGGCGGCATACAGTGCCATCCAGATTCATGGAGCATACGGATATAGCCGGGAATACCCGGTAGAGGCAATGTACAAAGCAGCCCGATTAATGACCATTGGAGAAGGAACCAGTGAAATTCAGCGTTTGGTGATAGCCAGGAAAGTCTTTGAGGAAGGTCCACTCAAAATTGAGTAATAAAAAAAAAGTCGCCAGTAAATTTCCGGCGGCTTTTTGTTTAGAAACAAACTATTGCCCTAACCGTTCCAGCAAAGCATCTAGATCCGCTTGGATTTATCCTCTTCCCTTTTGGCTCTGCTCTCTCAGGATAATAACTATGCTGCCAGGGGACGTTGATGTGAGTCTTCTGCTTCTCTATCATCCTCCAGCAATTGAACTGCATGGGCTAAAACTGGCGCAACGATCCGGAAATTTTCCAGGGCGCCTTTGGGGCTTCCCGGTAAATTGA
>JAZFRV010000111.1:0-12242 GCA_036445875.1 Anaerolineales bacterium | reverse complement strand
CCACACGGACTTCCCCGGTTTCCAGATCAACCTCAATCTCTACTGCCTGGGCAGCAAAGGAATATGCAAAATGTTTGTCTCCTGCTTCTCCAAGGGGTGTTGTTTTTGGTGAGATATATTCATATTTCAACTTTGGAGTCCTGCCTTCAGCGTTCATGAGATCACCAATTTCAGCAAACGACAGAGTTTTCCCATTTACCTGGACACTTCCTTCTTTAAATCTAATTTCTTCCGGTGAGAGGTTATATTTCTCGGCCAAGGATGACAACATGGCATTCTTGAGGGTAATAGCAGCATATTTGGCTGCATTCCCGGAAATATAAGTTTGCCTGGAACCGGTTGTTGGGCCTCCATCCGGAGTAAGATCAGTATCCGAAAGATAAACGTTCACTTTATCAAGCGGCAATCCTAGCTCCTGAGCTGTAACCATTTGCAGCACCGTCACCAACCCCTGTCCTATCTCTGCCGATGAGATCCGGGTTTCCACGGATCCGTCTTTTAAGAGTTCAATCTCGGCGGTTGCATTATCAGGCGCTCCTTCTCCTAAACCAGTATTCTTAAACGTCACGGCAAAACCCCAGGACCGACGTTTGGATGGTTCCCCTTCCACTACCCGAGAAACAAAAGGATCCGCGCCACTCGTATATTTCAGCATTTCTGTCCGGGTTTGATCGATACATTCCAGCAATCCAACACTCTCTTTCAACTGCTGGCCGGTATTGGTAATTTCCCCTGTACGGAGGGCATTCATCCGTCGAAATTCAACTGGATCAAGTCCCAAATCCTCGGCAACCTTATCCATCAGGCATTCAATCGCAAAAGCTGCCTGCAGTGCGCCAAATCCCCGGAATGCACCCGCTGGTGGATTGTTAGTATACATCGCGTAACAATCAATTTTTACGTTAGGCACAATATAGGGACCAGTTGAATGAGTGGTTGCCCTTCCCATAACCTTCGCGCCCAGGGAGGCATAGGCACCTGTGTCCCCGTACAGTTCAGTTTGAGCTGCCGTGAGGGTTCCATCTTTTTTCAGTCCCAATTTAACTTTGATCTGAGTAGCATGGCGCTTTGGGTGAACCAGTATACTTTCCTGGCGATCATAGAGAATCTTGACCGGTTTCCCGGTTACCTGAGCCAGCATTGCCGCGTGAATTTGGCCAGCGATATCTTCCTTTCCTCCAAATCCGCCGCCGATTAAAGGACCCCGAACCCGCACTTTCTCCAGGGGTAAATCGAGGGCTGCTGCAACCTGATCCCGATCCGCATAGGGAATTTGTGATCCAACATATATTTCAAATTCTCCATTATCTAGAGGACGGGCAATACTGCACTCCGGCTCCATAAATGCATGCTCATAAGAGGGTGTAAAATAGGTTTCTTCAATAATGACTTCCGCCTGCTCAAATCCGAGTTTGATATCTCCTTTATTGACCTTTATATGTTTAAGCAGATTGCCGTTCTCATGCACCAGAGGTGCATTGTCTGCTTTTGCATCAACCGGATTAGTAACAATCGGAAGCGGTTCGTACTCTGTTTCAATTAAGCCCAGGGCTTGTCTGGCTATCTCAAGAGTATCTGCAGCAATGATTGCTATCGCATCACCCACATAACGAACTTTCTCTCCCAATCCCACCAGGGCCGGCCAATCCTGGACTATCAAACCATGATTTACCCGTCCGGGAATATCCCCAGCTGTGAGAACAGCCTGAACTCCCGGCAGTTTCTTCGCATTAGAAATATCCAGCTTGATTACTTTCCCATGAGGAATACCTGCCCTTAGGGTGACACCAAACAACATTCCGGGGACGATAATGTCATCAGTATAAATGGCTTCTCCGGTAGTTTTTTGCCGGGCTTCCGGTCGAGCAACAACCTGCCCGACAACATCCAGTCCGCCCCCAAACTCATAACTGGGAAATTCGATTGTTTTACCGTGATTGATCTTATCTGAAGCGGCATGTATGGCATTCACGATCGCTGGATAGGTCCCACAGCGGCAGAGAGTGTCATTTAGGGCATATTCGATATCCTCATCCGTCGGATCTGGTTTGGCTTTCAATAGGGCTGCCGAGGTCATGATCTGACCTGGTGTACAAAAACCACATTGCACCGCGCCATTTTTAATAAACGCTTCCTGCAAAGGATGCAGCTCTTCCCCTTTTGCCAATCCTTCGATAGTGATTATGTGTTTTCCAGAAGCTTTTAGGGCAGGATAATTACAGGACAATACCGGTTCTCCCTCCACCAGGACTGTACAGACACCACATTCCGATTCTCCGCAGCTGATTTTTGTACCGGTTAATCCCAGCCTATAGCGCAAAATATCAGATAACATCTCTGCCGGTTCAATATTTAGCGTTCGTTTTTTGTTATTTACCCAAAATGATAAGGATTCCATTATCTATCTCCAACTCAACCAGCTACAACTTGGTTCTCTCAACAGCGCGGTCCAGAACTTTCTGAAGCAGCACGGATAGCAATGAATGGCGGTATTCTTTAGTTGCCCGGTGAGCGCTTGTCCTTAAGCTAACCTCATCACCCAGCACCCGACAAGCTTCCTGGTATGTTTTTTCATCCCAGGTATTGCCTTTAAGTAAGTCTTCTGTTTTTTTCGCCCGGAAAGGTTTGGGACCTGCTGGTCCGCAGGACAGGCGAATATCTGCCAGATTCCCGTTATCATCCAACTTCACCCAACCAGCCATATTCAGGATTGCGATCGCGACACCCTGGGGGCGCATCACCCGATAAAAAGCAGACCCTTCCCGGGATCCCTTGGCCGCAAACCGGAATCCAACGACAAGTTCTACAGTGCGGTCAAACGTGACCTGTCCAGGTCCGGCAAATATATTAATCAACGGCTCCCATCTGACTCCATCCGGGGAGGCAATTCGAACCTCCGTATCAAGCGCCAAGAGGGAAATAGTTCCATCTCCTGCCGGCAAAGCATGGGAAACATTCCCTCCAATCGTAGCCACATTTCTAACTTGAGGTCCTCCAATTAATCCACAGCCCTCCACAACACATTGAGCATGCTCATGTAATAAAGGGTGGGAAATGATCTGTTTGTGAGTAACACCTGCTCCCAGGTAAATGAAATTATCCTCTAGAGCAACCTCCTGCATCTCGCCAATCCCGGATACATCTACTACTCGATCAACTGCCTGATGCCGCCCTTGTCGGATATCAAGCAATAAATCCGTCCCACCGGCAATGACAGCGACTGATCCGGCTGCACCGGACAGGGAATTTATAGCCTCTTTGATCGTGTCGGGCTGAATATATTCCCGAAATAAGCTCATAATTGACCTCATTTTACATAGCTATCAACTTGATACTTTATTACCCCTGATCCAATAATGGTTTGATCATCAAGTCTATCATTAAATAAGAGGAATCCATTATACCCGAGAGCAAATATAAATTATATGTCCTTTTTCCCTCCTGCCAAATTTACCTCTGAGTTCCCTTCTATCGAAAGCTTTACTCTACAGTTCCCACAATCTCAGACCTGCGGTAAAATCATTCCAGTGAAAATCAGAAACAACGAGCTTGTGGAGGTTTATTACCATGACAGAACATCGAAATGCAGCCCTGAAGTTTGCTCAGGATCACAAAGATCAAACCCTGTCAAAAATGAAAGAGCTGATTGCCATCCCCTCTGTATCTAATGATCCAGAACGTAAAGAAGATATTCGGAAAGCAGCCAGGTGGCTTGAAGAGGAATTGAAAACATTGGGCATGACCAGGGTTGAAATTTTTCCCACTCCCCGCCATCCCATTGTGTATGCAGAAAATCTCAGTGCAGGCGAAGAAGCAGCAACTGTTTTAATCTACGGTCATTATGATGTCCAGCCGGAAGATCCAATTAGTGAATGGAAAACTGATCCATTCACTCCAACCGAGGTTGGAGAAAATTTATTTGCCCGCGGTTCAACGGACATGAAAGGTCAAATCATCGCTTGCTTCAGTGCTGTGGATGCGATCAGGCAGACTGGTGACCTTCCGATCAATGTCAAATTTTTAATTGAGGGAGAAGAAGAAATTGGCGGTTCAAATATTGAGCCCTTCATTAAGGAAAATGCGGAGCTTCTAAAATGCGACTTCTTTCTAAACCCCGATACCGGTATGCAAGCGCCTGATCTACCTACTATCACTTATGCTCTGCGAGGTATAGCTTATTTTGAACTCCGGATCCAAGGACCCAAACAAGACATGCACTCAGGATCATTCGGCGGAGTTATTCACAATCCTGCCCAGGTAATGAGTGACTTGTTATCCGGATTACATGATAAAAAGGGACGTGTTACTCTCAAAGGGTTTTACGATAAAGTCCTGGCGATTGAGAAAGATGAACGAGAAGAACTCAGTAAATTACCAATCAATGAGGATTTTTTCCTGAATCAAGGCGGTGTAAAGGCTCTCTGGGGCGAAGAGGGCTACACTGCTGTAGAACGAATCGGAGCCAGGCCAACTCTTGAAATTAATGGAATCTATTCCGGCTTTATCGGAGAAGGTCAAAAAACCGTTTTACCTGCGTATGCCATGGCCAAGGTTTCAACCCGATTGGTTGCTAACCAGGATCCTTCTGAAGTTTACGAACAGTTTAAAACTTATCTGACCGAAAATGCGCCTGAGACTGTCACCTGGGAGCTTGATAAATTAGCTGGGGACTTTCCTTCCCAAAGCGACCGGAAATCCAAATGGATTAATGCCTACATCGATGCTGCCGAAAAAAGCTGGGGCAAACGCCCAATCTTTAAACGGGTGGGAGGAAGCGTACCGGTTGTAGTGCATATCCAGCAAGAATTAGGGGTGGATTCTGTAAATATAGGTTTTGGTTTACCGAGCGATAATATGCATGGTCCCAACGAAAAAATCCACCTTCCAACTTTATACAAAGGAATTGAAGCCCTGGTTCACTTTTTCTTCAATTTATAATTTTATGAGTAAACAATTACTGGTAACAACCAAACTGCCTAACTATGGTGGTCAGGCAGTCATCGAAGGCGTGATGATGAGGGGGAAAAAAGCGGCGGCAATTGCCATGCGTGCCCCCAATGGGGAAATCACTATCCACAGAGAAGAATTAAATAAAATCTATCAAAGTAGAATCATGAAGATCCCTTTCTTACGGGGGTTGATCGGCCTCTATGATGCCCTCATTCTGGGTATGAAAGCTCTAACCATTTCTGCCAATCTACAAACCGGAGAAGATGAAAAAATTGAAGGACCTGCATTGTTCTTCACCTTTTTTCTCTCTCTGACAATAGCAGTCTTGATCTTTTTTTTGATCCCCGCCGGTGTAGGTCAGGCTGTCGAGCGATATTTAAGTTGGAATACCTGGATAGGGAATTTATTGGAAGGATTGGTCCGCCTGGGATTCTTGATCTTATACATGTGGGGAATCGGCCAGATGGAAGATATCAAACGGGTATTTTCTTATCATGGCGCAGAGCATAAGGTGATCAACACTTTTGAAGCTGGCGTTGAACTGATTCCGGAGAAAGTAAAAACCTTCAGTCTGGAGCACCCCCGCTGCGGAACTGCTTTCTTACTGATTGTGGTTCTTTTATCAATTCTCTTGTTTACTGCCCTGGGGCCAATGACCTTGTTCTGGCGACTGGTCAGCAGAATTTTGCTGCTGCCCCTTCTCGCCGGTGTGGCTTATGAATATTTGCGCTGGACTGCAGCAAATCAATATAATCCCATTATCAAATGGTTAATTAAACCTAACCTCGCCCTTCAGCGTTTGACAACCAAAGAGCCTTCGCTGGATATCATCGAAGTCAGTATCGCGGCTTTTAATGCAATGAGGGAAGCGGAAGAGGCTTAATATCAATAATAAAGCCCGGAGTTTTTGGAAACTCCGGGCTTTTTTTTATTTTGGTCATAGGAAACGGTTACCGCCGAGGATACCGTCTTTTTTTATAGTTATATTTTACGATTCTTCTTCGAGGAACTCAACCACTTCCATCGCTGCGGCAGCTCCCATTCCAGTGGATATAACTATCTGCTGAAAATGAGGATCTCCCACTTCACCAGCCGCAAAAACACCGGATTTACTGGTGTGCATTTTTTCATCAATTAGCAGATAGCCCATTTCATCCATATCTAATTGATCCTTAAATAGGTCAGTGTTTGGAGTATGACCGATGAAAATAAACACACCATCTATCGATTGGACTTCTTCCTCTCCGGTTTTTTTATTTTTCAACCGAACAGAGTTTACTGTTTTATCTCCGATAATTTCTGTGACAACTGTATCCCAAACAAAGTTGATTTTTGGGTTTTCCTTGGCTTTGTTTGCCAGGTAGTAACCTGCCCGAAGTTCGTCTCTGCGGTGAATAATCGTCACTGATTTTGCAAATCGGGTTAAGAAGATGCCTTCTTTCAGAGCGCTGTCTCCCCCACCGACAACAACCAGATCTTTCTCCTTAAAGAAATGCCCATCACAGGTCCCACAGTAAGAAACACCTTTTCCAGTAAACTCATTTTCTCCTGGAACACCGAGCTCTCGGACTGACGCTCCAGTGGTAATGATCAAAGATTCTGCCAGGTATTCTCCACCATAGGTAGTGACCTTAAATGGTCGTTCTGAGAGGTCTACCTCGGTAGCGGAATCAAACACGATTTCTGTTCCAAAACGTTCCGCTTGCTTTTGAAACAAGGAAACCAATTCTAGCCCATCAATTCCCTCTGGGAAACCCGGATAATTCTCAACCCTATCGGTTTTTGATATCTGTCCTCCCAAATCCATGCCAGAGAGGACTACTGGTTTCAAGTTTGCCCTGGCAGCGTACAATGCTGCGGACAATCCTGCTGGTCCAGCGCCGAGGATCAGACACTGGAGGATGTTCTGTGAGGATTCAGCCATGTTGTATTCTACTTTAATACTGCAAGTACTTTCTCAAAGTCCATGATGATGTAATCAACACTTCCTAATTTGATTTCAGTACCGGTGTATTTGGGGAAGAGAACTTTCTCGCCAACTTTAACTGTGATCGGTGTCTCTTCACTGCCTTCACCAATTGCAACGACAATTCCAGTTTGCGGTTTTTCTTTAGCTGTATCTGGAATGTACAATCCGCTGTCAGTCCTGCTTTCTTCTTCGACAGGCTGAATGACTACTCGTTCACCCAAAGGTTTAATGCCTAACTTTTTCTCACTCATGCTCATAACTCCTTATTCTCAAAGTAATTGAAGACAATTTCACTCACTAATTTTACCAAATTTAATATAAATAATAAGGTTTGGAGAACAATTAGTGAGCATTTTATATAAATCTTTTATACATTACAGACGCGTTTACCTGCTGTCATCTTTCCGAAAACAACCAGATCTAGGCAAATATGAATTGCTTAAGAATCTAATTAATGGTCACATGATCTGATCAGGAATAAAAAAGATCCGGCAATTGATTCACCGGATCTTCCATTTTCTATCTTTGTGCCATTATTTCTTGCGGTCTGCTTGTTGAGCTTCTTCCAGGGACCAGCCTTCCAGAACTGCCTGCCTGGATAGGCGGATTTTGCCATCTTTGCTGATATCGGTCACCATAACAGTGATCTCGTCACCGAATGCAACAACATCCTCAACATTTTTCACGTGGGTCGATTCCAGCTGGGAGATATGCACAAGTCCATCAATGCCGGGTAAAATTTGAACAAAAGCGCCAAAGGTCTTAATGCCGACAATCCGGCCGGTATAAATCCGGCCAATTTCCGGGGTTGCGGTTAGTCCTTCAATCCGCTCCTTTGCCCTTCGGGCGCTTTCTCCATCCTCTGACGAGATAAACACAATTCCTTCATCATTTATATCAATCCTGGCTCCTGTAGTCTCCTGGATGTCACGGATAGTTTTTCCTCCTGGGCCAATTATCGCACCGATTTTATCCACCGGAACGCGGATGGATTGGATGCGCGGGACATGAGGTTTCAGGTCAGGTTTGGGCTCAGCAATTGTTTTTAGCATTTCACCCATGATGAATGAGCGGGCGACTTTCGCCTGGGCCAGAGCTTCTGACATCACCTGAGAGGATAAACCTTTCAATTTGATATCCATCTGCAGAGCAGTGATTCCTACTTCAGTTCCGGCAACTTTAAAATCCATATCTCCGATATGGTCTTCCAGACCCTGGATATCAGTCAGGATGGCATGGCGATCGCCCTCCATAACTAATCCCATCGCCACACCAGCAACGGGGGCCTTGATCGGCACACCAGTGTCCATCAAGGATAAGGTGGAACCACACACCGATGCCATTGAAGAAGAACCATTGGAAGACAGCACTTCGGAAACCAATCGCAGTGTATACGGAAATTCTTCCTCGGAAGGAATCACCGGTAGCAGTGCTCGTTCAGCAAGAGCACCATGCCCAACCTCACGTCGTGATGTTCCCCTCAGGAAACGGACTTCTCCCACGGAGAAGGGAGGGAAGTTGTAATGATGCATAAACCGCTTGGAATCATACGGCGATAAATTATCAATCATCTGGGCATCTCGAGGAGTTCCGAGCGTGGTCATCGTCATCACCTGGGTTTGACCCCGGGTGAACAGACCGGATCCATGCGCTCGCGGACTGGTATCAATATCACACCATATATCCCGGACCTTGTTCAGGTCTCTGCCATCGGACCGTTTTCCTGTGTCCAGGATCCGGGCCCGGATCGCCTGGTTTAATACATCTTCAAAAGCTTCTTTCACGTCACCTGGTAGAACTTCATCATCTGCTGTTAATTCCTCCAGAATGGTCTCGCGCAATACGTTCAATGCTTTCCTGAACTCCACTTTTTCATATTCTTTACCCAGAATTTCATTGATGGGATCATAAGCTTTGGAGTGGACTTCGGCCTTCAGATTATCACTGATCTTAAAGGATTCGTATTCTTTTTTGGTTTTGCCCAATTCCTGGATCATTTTATCCTGGGCTTCGATCAGCGGTTGAATGGCTTTTTGTCCCCATTCCAGAGCTTCCAGGATAACTTCTTCAGATATTTCTTTCGAATTGCTTTCAACCATCAAGATAGCGTCCCGACTGCCAGCCATGATTAAATTCAGATCCGATTTTTCTGACTCCTCAAAAGTCGGATAGGCGATGAATTCTCCATCGATCCTTCCCACCCGGATTGCTCCAATGGGTCCATCCCAAGGGATATCGGAAATGACCAGGGAAGCGGATGCTGAGATCAAACCTATGATATCCATCGGTTGTTTGCCATCAGCTGAGAGAGCATACAAGATTAACTGAACTGAATTCCTTAAATCTTTTGGGAAAAGGGGTCGCAGAGGACGATCAATTAACCGAGCTGTCAGGGTTGCATCTTCTCCAGGGCGTCCTTCGCGCCGGAAAAAACCACCAGGTATTGCGCCGCCTGCGTACATGCGTTCTTCATAATTCACCGTCAGCGGGAAGAAATCTGCCCCTTCTCGGACATCATCCCCCATGGTGGCAGTTCCAAGCATGACCGAATCACCTAAACGGACTGTTACTGCGCCACCAGCCAGTTCAGCCAGGGTTCCGGTTTCGATAATTATCTCTTTGTCGTGTACTACTGCTGTATATTTCTTTGATTCTGGTTTCATTTTTTTCTCCTGCCATGCATTCAAAGGGTCAGGGATTGGGAGCTAGGAACAAATTATTGTTCGTACCTCCCAATACCCAACCTGACTAGAATGCACGGACTTAATACAATTCTACGATTGAATAAGTTGTTACTTGTTTTTCAATATTGTTATTCAGTTTTAATATTTCCTTGGTGAGAAAGTGTTCCACCGCTCTGGTTCGGCCCCCTAGAAAACCGATCTGCCCGCACCGACAACCGCACTTCCCCGTAATTCCTTTATCTCACAGGACTTACAAGAAGAAACCGAGGGAGTGCATTTTCCCGCACCCACTCGGCTTAGAAACTTTTATTTTCTTCTTAAGCCTAATCGATCGCTAATGGCGACATATCTCTGGAAGTCTTCCCGCCGTAAATAAGCTAATAATCTCCGGCGTTGGCCTACCAATTTCAGCAATCCCATCCGGGATGATTCATCATGGGTGTGATCCTGGAGATGACCGGTTAGTTCTTTGATTCTAGTGGTGATGAGAGCGATCTGGACTTCCGGGGATCCTGTGTCATCCGGATGGCGTCCAAATTCTTTGATAATTTCTTCTTTTTGGGTTTTTGGCATGCTCATGACGTCTGCTATCTCCTACTCAATTGATTATTATTGCTAGCTAGCAGGTCTCCAAATCCGCAGCAGATGCCGCAAATTGGTCTAGTCAGCACGGAAATTATACCAAAGACATCCTGAAAGGCAAGGATGCTCATTCATTGCCTAAAATTTGCTCGGCTCTGTTAATATCCGCCTTCACCTGGAACTGCAAATCACTCACCTGATTAAACTTCATCTCATCCCTGAGACGTTCAATAAATCGTAAATCTATTTCATATCCATAAAGATCTCTTGAAAATCCCAATAAGTGGGTTTCGATCTGTGGTAAGACCAATTCATCTCCAAATGTAGGGCGAAAACCTATATTTGTGACTGCCTTCCAAACTTCACCCTCTACAACTGCCAGGCAAGCATATACTCCGGGTTTTATATCTACAATTTCCTGCGGTACATCAAGGTTTGAGGTAGCAAATCCTAGCCCTTTGCCACGATTTTCGCCGCGGATCACCTTCCCGGTGATTTCAAACGACCTGCCCAGGAAAATAGCAGCCTCTCGTATTTTCCCTGCCCGAATACTTTTCCTTATTCTGCTGGAAGATACCAATTCTCCATTTACGAGATAAGGGGCAATCTCTTTTACTATAAATCCAATTTGTTCCCCTAAATATGCCAGGGTTGCTGGATCACCTTCCCTATCCTTGCCGAGAGCAAAATCATAGCCAATCCATAAACGGGAAAATTGCAGCCGCTGATGTAGTAATTGTACAAATTCCGCAGCCCTGATCTGAGTGGTATCTTTTGAAAATGGGTAGGTCAGGATAATATCCACACCAAGATCACCCAACAATTCAGCTCTTTTATCGGGCAGAGTCAAGTAATAAGGCCGCTTTTCATCTCTTAAGACCAATTGAGGATGGGGGTGAAAGGTAACCACGACTGCAGGATGATCATTCCCATGGGCTCTGGTAACAAGATCCTGGATAATCTGCTGATGCCCAACATGAACCCCATCAAAACTGCCAATGGTTAACCAGGATTTTTCTAGTTGGATGTCGTCTAAGGTGTGAAAATGCTGCATACTGTATCCCGCCAGATCTTTTCATTCAACTGGTAATAAAAACTTTCCGGGGCTGCCAGGCTTGTTCTCCCTCTGCAACTTCCAGGAGGGCAATAAGATCTCCCTGATCACTTAAACCTCTTGCCCAACCGCTGTCCCCGGGCTGTGCAGGAATACGAACACCGTGTTTAATTTTATCCAGGTCATCTTCCGTTAACTCAATCGTATGCCAATCTGCCAGTGTTTCTGCGGCCGGAATGAGGTGTTTATACCAATCTCCAGCTTCAAATGAGTCCTTCAGTTCCTGCAAGCGGACTGCATCCCGGAGAGTGAACTGCCCATTTTTTGTTCTTCTTAACCCGGATAGATGCGCACCTACTCCGAGGTCATTACCTAAATCGTTTGCCAGTGAACGCACATACGTTCCTGAGGAAGCATATACATCAATCGTTGCCTCAGGCGGAGCCCATTCGAGCAATTCCAGATTATAAACATCGATCATCCTGGGTTTCAGCTCAACCTCCTCTCCTTTACGAGCTAATTCATAGGCTTTTTTCCCGTTGACCTTGACCGCAGAGTGTGCCGGAGGGACTTGAGCGATTTTCCCTTCATATTCTCTCAACAGTTTCTGGAAATCACTCTCGGTTATATGGTCTACTGATTTTGTTTCCCCCACCTGTTTTCCTTCGGTATCATAGGTGTCGGTTGCCACGCCAAATCTGAGAATAGCCTGGTAGCGTTTATCGGACGCAGACAAAAATTCACTTAAGCGGACAGCTGGTCCAATCAATACAACCAGCACACCTGATGCCCTGGGATCGAGGGTCCCGGTATGTCCAGCCCTGCGAATTCCAGTGCCGTGGCGAACTACCTTAACGATATCATGGGAGGTCATGCCCACTGGTTTATCAATAACCAGTGCCCCGGTTATAAAATCTTTTAAATTATCATTATTCATGATCTCTATCTCCCCGACTATGGTTCCAGACGCTTCCGGTTTACTTGCTTCCGTTTAAGGCATGTC
>JAZFRV010000110.1:0-15846 GCA_036445875.1 Anaerolineales bacterium | reverse complement strand
ATGTCACCAAAGAAGGAACAATTGCCGGACCAAGGGTTCTGGAGCATATCGTGGATACAGTGTTGTACCTGGAAGGAGATCGTTACCAGGCCTACCGCTTGCTTCGCTCAGTCAAAAACCGGTATGGTGCGACAGCAGAAGTGGGTGTTTTTGAAATGCAGGAAGGCGGAATGATTGAAATATCTAATCCTTCCGAGGCATTCCTAGCGGAACGCATGGTGAACGCCCCCGGATCTGCGATTGCTGTCACTATGGAAGGAACCCGTCCCATCCTGGTTGAAATTCAAGGACTAACCAATCCCACTACATTTGGCAATCCCCGCCGGACACCCAATGGCATTGAATTTAACCGGCTGTTGCTGATCACAGCAGTCCTCAGCCGCAGAGCAGGCATTTCTCTGCACGATCAGGATGTCTTTGTCAACGTGGTGGGAGGACTTAAGATCAACGAGCCCGCAGCAGACCTGGCAGTCGCGGCAGCGATCGCCTCTTCCGTCAAGGATATCCCGGTCAAAGCGGATACCATCCTGGTCGGAGAGCTTGGTCTTTCAGGCGAACTCCGCATGGCCAGTCGTATGAGCGAACGATTGGGTGAAGCTGCTAAATTAGGCTTTAAATCAGCGATCATTCCCAAAAGACTCAGAAGTGGGGGATTATCCTGGCCAAAGAATTTAAACGTGGTTGAAATTCGTTCTTTAAACCAGGCACTGAAAGAAGCCCTGGTTAAAAAATAAACATGTCTGGAATATTTCAGGGATTTCAAGCGGGGAATATTCAAGTTCAGAAAGGGCTGATTCTTGCGCCTATGGATGGCTATTCAAGCTGGCCGTTTCGTTCACTTTGCCGGGAGCTCGGTTCA
This sequence comes from Anaerolineales bacterium, assembly GCA_036445875.1. Lineage (GTDB taxonomy): Bacteria > Chloroflexota > Anaerolineae > Anaerolineales > UBA11858 > B10-G9. The sequence continues at coordinate 14,987 of JAZFRV010000110.1, read as the reverse complement.
GGGATCAGCTATACTGAATTTGTCAAAGCTGAAGATGTGCTTCAAAGACCTCACTATATAGAGAAAAAAATCTATTTCACTGAAGTTGAACGTCCGGTTTTTTTTCAGTTATATGGCCACGATCCGGAAAAGATACTAGAGGCCGCGTTAACCCTGCAGAAAGCTGCACCTGATGCGATTGATATCAATCTTGGTTGCCCCAACCGATCCATCGCCGGCCGAGGTGCAGGCGCCGGATTAATGCGATCTCCAAAAAAAGTAGCCCGTATAATTAAAACTCTTACGGGTGCCCTGGAGGTGCCTGTTACTGCAAAAATTCGACTGGGCTGGCAGGACTGCCAGAACTATCTGCTCATCGCCAGAATTATCGAGGAATTCGGGGGATCTTTATTGGCGGTCCACGCCCGCACAAAAGAACAAGGGCATCAAGGAGATCCAGACCTTCCTGCCCTTGCCGAAATTAAGCGGGCGGCAAACATCCCAGTTCTGGGAAATGGAGGAATTGAGCGAGTCGCCGATATTATGGCGATGAAAACATCCACTGGGTGTGACGGGGTTATGATAGGTCGAGCAGCGAACCGCAATCCCTGGATATTTTCAGAACTCAACCGGGAAGATATCCCTCCCAAACAAGTTCACGCGGTCATGCTGGATCATCTGGAACGTTCACTTTCTTTTTACGGCCGTGAGAGCGGATTGATTCTGTTTCGCAAATTTGCCGCAAGCTACCTGGCACCATATAAATTCTCGCCTGAGCAGAGAAAACTATTACTTACCGAATTGGATCCAGGGAAATTCGTTCATCTTTTGGGGGAAATATTTAAAGGAATTAGGGGTTGAGACCAGGAGATTAAATGACGGGGGGGGGAGCTTTGAGAAACATCACCTGCGACAAGGCGCAACCTATCCGGCTTTGATTCGACTTCTATTCTGTTATCCTGAGTAAACCAATACAAATGTGAGTTTCGCAGGGAGGGACAGGTTACTTTTTCTGATAATGCAGCCAGGTCGAAGGCCTCGAGGATTCTTGACCATCTCGGCGCTGGATCAACTTTAGGTATTTTCCAAGGTCCTTCAGGTCATTTTCGGCAATTCCGTGAGAGGATTCCGGATTCTCCTTCAAATGCGCATAGAGCAGCAAAGTGGCACCGGTTTTCAAATGGCTGGAAACGTTCCTGGCGTAGAGGATGATATCCGATCCGGAAAAACTGTGGAAGCAACCAATATCAAGGATTAAGTCAAATTGTTCACTAACAATATTTGGATCCAGCACATCGCCAACAGTAAAAACCACCTGCTCGGTCAAACCTGCCTGGCGAACTTTCCTATTGGCTCTCCGGATAGCACCGCGGATAAAATCGATTCCTGTGACCTGCCATAGTTAAGGCATTGGTCCCGGTTCCACACCCGAGGTCAAGCGCTCTCCCGGGAGAGTTATATTCAAGGAAATTGAATACTTCCGGGGGTGTTATACCGGTATCCCAGGGGGGTCTATTTCTTAAATATTGAAGGGTAAAAAATATTCTCCCAGGCATATTATCAAATTTCCAGAATAAGATATTCTGCGAGTTCAGATAGTGCCTGATCCCGATATCGGAAATGGATGGCGTTTATCCCCGCTTCCCGGGCAGCCTCAATATTCTCATTGAAATCATCAATAAAGAGCAGCTCCGAAGGCTCCTGCCCCAGTTTATCAATCACGTGTTGGTAAATAGCCGGATCCGGTTTGGCTAATTCCAGCTCAGCTGAAATAAAAATATGATCAAACAACCCATCAATTTCCCATAAATCTTTCAACAAGTGGCGTAAATTATCCCAGGCGTTGCTTAGTAATGCAGTTGTAAATTCCCCTCGCAATCCACGGATAAAATCAACCAGGTGGGAATCCAGCCTATCCCCACCCCAGAATTCATCCTCAAACAAAGAGAAGGAACCTGGGGGTAAATCCAGGTCTTTGAGAATTGTTTGTTGGTGTTCTTCCGCGGTTACTTTGCCGGTAGTGGCCAACTCAGCGCTATCCGTTCGGTATACAAGGTCACTGAGTTCTTGATAGGATAATCCATATTTTTCAGCCAGCAACTGGCGGGGTTTGCGGTTTTCAGTGCGAACCAAAACCCCGCCCAGGTCAAATATCACAGTCTTGATCATAAAAGGTCTTCTCTTCAATTTATCCCTCTGATGCTTCCAGGGAAGTGACACTTACATTTCTACCAGGTCGAAGTTCTTTTTCATACAAGTCAAACTGCCGCAGCACAAACATACCAGCTTTCAAGTAAAGATCTATTGCGCCTGTTAGGGATTCAGCATCTACACCCAAATCCACTTTTTGTTTTCCGCGCTGATAATACTCTCCAAATGCATGCTGAAGCAGGGCAAGGGCTATTCCCTGCCTTCTCCAGGAGCGTTTTACGCCCATGCTGGAAATAAAGCCGGATTCGCGGTCTTCTGCACCGTATTTTCGGCAGATACAGATCCCGATAATTTCCTCTCCATCCAGAGCCAGGAACCACAGGGTAGGATCATAAGAATCATCTCCTGTCATGTGATGCATAAACTTTATATACCCTTCTTCTAGCGGTTCTTTGATGAATCCAAAATGATCTTGGAAAACCTCCTCATCAACCTCAAATACTTCCCGGGAGTCTTTATCGGGGTCATACAACCGCAGGGTGATTCCATCTGGCCAGATAGGCGCTGGAGGGGGTTCACTCATTACAATCCGCATCCGGAAACTGTGCCGGATGTATTTCATTCCGGCAGTAAGCTTGGCAGTTCTTGAGGATTCAACCGCGTGATCAGAATGAGATCTTATTGCTACCCGCAACCCAGGATCAACTCGATCCAAAACCTGACGTGATCGCTCCTCTGCCCAAGCTAATAGATACTCTTCCAGTCCCTGATTCTCAAGGTCCGGATCTACAGAAAACCAGACATAGGGATGGACGGGCGGATTGGATTCGTCCCACACCTCCACATGGCCAGCCAGATTTCCCTCCAGATCTTCCACCAGATGGACACTTTTGGTGACATCAAATCCAGGGATTTCATACTCATTTCTTAATCGCTCAATCGAAAATCCCGGAATGCCATGGTAATGGAGAGATTTTTTCTCTTCCAGCTGGTGAATCTGGGTTAAATCCTCCATCGAGGCCATGCGGCTGGAATACTTCTTTGTTAATTCTTTTTTCATTTTCATATCTTCCTTATTTTATCTTGTTTCCCCTAACACGGCCTGTTTGATCGGATCCTGGGTTTCATCATGTCTCTTACGAAGCCACAAGAAACCCACCACAGAGATTGAGGCAAGGATCGCACTTCCATACCAGACCCAGTTAGGATAACCATTATCTATGAGCAAACCAGCCAACAAGGGACCAATCATCCAGGGAATCATCCAGGAGAATCCCATCACCCCGGAATACCTTCCACGCATATCCTCCGGCGCGGCATCTCCCACGTAAGCCTGGGAAACCGGGATAATTACCATTTCCCCAATCGTGATGATTACCATCGCCACCATGAACAAGATATAGGCGGATACAAAACCATACATCCCGAAGCCTACCGCGTACAGCAATGATCCCAACGCCATGATTAACATCGGCGGATGTTTGGATATTTTCCGGGTAATCATAAATTGGAACAGGACCACCATTCCCGCATTGAGTGTCATTAACCAGCCATAGCCAGATTCAGGTATTCCATGCACATCCCTCAAATAAACTGAGAGGGTGCTGTACATCTGGGAGTAAACGATAGTCGCGATCGTGGAGATGATTACAAATGCCATAAATTTCCGATCTTTTAACACATCGCCATAGCCAATGAAAGTTTCTTTAAACCCTTTCTTCTCAGATTCTTCTTTTTCTTCCGGTCTAGTTTCCTCTACCACCAGGTACACAATCAGGGCGGTGATTAAGCTGGTGACTGTATCGGCAATAAATAGAATTAGATAAGAATATGAAGCTATAAAACCGCCTATCGCCGGTCCAATAGCGACTGCCAGATTGGCAGCGACTCGCATAACACCAAAGCCTTCTGCTCGCTTTTTCTCCGGCAGGATATCAGTCAACATAGCTTGGTGAGCTGGCCTAGCTGCAGTAGCAAATAATCCTGAGATTGCTCCCATGACATAAAACCATTCCAACTGCTGGACCATCCCCATCGCCAAACTGGTAAGGGCACTGATGATCAACCCCATAATGATCATACTTTTCCTGCCCAGGAAGTCAGTTAAAGCGCCACCAATCATGTTGCCAAACATGTCCGAGATCGAAAACAAAGCAAACAGTAAACCCACTTCTGTCAATCCAACCTGGAATTGTTTGGTGATATAGAGCGCAAAGAATGGAAAGATCATCCCTCCACCAACGCGATCAATGAAATTAGAACCCACAATTATCCAGAATTGCCTGGGGTATTCCCGGTATATATTATCTACACGCTTAATAGAATTGCTGAACAACATCTTATTTTCCTTGTATTTTGTTTATCGTTGCTGCCCGCTCATAAAAAACAGGCCGCGGGATTGAAACCCGTGACCTGTTTATATAAAGAAAAAAGCCCCGGGTGTTTGAATTCCCGGAGCTGATGACATGTCATTCAATTAACATGCTCATGCAAAGGGAACCCTCCCTGATAATTCTGCGTTCTCGCAGGAGATACCTTTTTTGTTATTGAGCATGTTCATAAATCCTCGGTTTTCTAAGTTGACCGGATGGTAGTGTAACATTGGGTTAGAAACTGGTCAAGGCGTAGATTGACCTTTATTAGAAATTTGTACTAGATGAATGAGGCAATAAGATTTATCAATTTCCGCATGGTATGATACTGTTCAAACAATCACATTCTGGAGCACAAGTGGACACAATTAAAGATAGAAAAGAAGCATCCGCCTGGCAAAAAAGTTATGACTCAAAAGCACCCAAACCCGGAGACTTGGCTCCGGACTTTGAAGTCCGGGACATCCAGGGCGAACATCCAATCCGGCTTTCCGATTTCAAAGGGAATACACCAGTTGCCTTGATTTTTGGCAGCTTTACCTGACCGCCCTATGTGAACGGGACCGTGAGTCTCCTTGATCTGTACCAGAGATATAACAAACAAGTCCAGTTTGTAAAAGTTTACATCCGTGAAGCTCATCCGGTGGACGGCTGGTGGTTTGGAAAAGGGATAATGAATTTCTTATTAAGATTATCCAAATCCAAGGTGTCCTGGAATATCTATGATCCAAAAACCATTGAGGAGCGCCGCGCTGCCGCCGGGGATTGTGAGGAATCTTTGCAATATGGAATTAAGACCTATGTGGACGAGATGGATGATCTGGTAAATAAAGCTTATGCTGCCTGGCCAACCCGGCTTTATCTGATCAACAAAGAGGGAATTGTGGTTTATGCCGGAGGATTAGGACCATTTGGTTTTAAACCAGCCGCATTAAAGCGGGCAATTCATAGTTATCTCGCCAAGGAATAATTCTATGAGTGATTTCATCATGAATGAGGATCAAGCACCATTGGAAAGACGGGCGGATGAACTCCGCTCAGATTTGCTCGCCGCGGACAACCATCAACTGGCCTTTGTCACTGATACCACTTTCCATGAAGAATCACCCAATCAGGGATTTTTTGAATTCCTTTTTTGGGGGAAACCAGTCCTGCTCCCCGGTGAAAATTTCATCGCCAAGGATCCAGAGTCGGATCAGGCACTCCCACCCATCCACCAGGCGATGATATTATATTATTTCTTTTCCTCAAAAGGATCTCCTCCTGCGGGAGGTTGGATCTCATTTTCTGAGTTAGCCGATGGACAGTTCTACAACGCAGCTTTCCAGGGATATACTTCAAAGAAACTTCTGCAGTATTTTAATTCTGATTACCAGGCATTTGAGGAACGCTGTCTGGCACTCTGCGGAGAAAAAACATCTTTTGGAGAAGGCGCATTTCGATTTCAAATCCTTCCCAGGATAGCAATCTTGGCAGTTTATTGGAGGGGTGATGATGAATTCCCTCCCTCCTACAAAATCCTCTTTGAGGACACAGTAGATTATCACTTACCAACAGATGCCTGCGCAATCCTAGCAAGCATGCTGACTGGAAAATTAACGGCTGAGTAGGTTTTTTCGATGATAAGGAGCAGGACATGAAAATTGCGGTCAGTGGAAAAGGCGGCGTCGGAAAAACTACACTTTCCGCCCTCCTGGCGCAGTATTATGCAGATCAGAAACTGGATGTTTTAGCAGTGGATGCCGACCCCTCACCTTGCCTGGCCGGCGCCCTGGCTCTTCCCGGAGCTCTGCGCGAAAAACTTCATCCAATCGCTGAGATGGATGACCTGATCGAAGAGCGGACTGGTGCCAAGCCTGGAACATCAGGAGGATTTTTCACCATCAATCCCCGGGTGGACGATATTCCAGAACGATTTAGCGTCACCCACCGAGGTGTCCGGCTGCTGGAAATGGGAAGTGTGGATTTTGGCGGGGGGGGCTGTATCTGCCCCGAGAGCGCCATGTTGAATACGCTCTTTACTCATTTACTGTTTAGAGACGATGAAGTACTGATAATTGATATGTATGCCGGCGTTGAACACCTCGGTCGGGCAACAGTTGATTTTGTGGACGCCATGATAATTGTTGTAGAACCCACTCAACGCAGCCTGGGTACAGCTGCCCAAATCAAAACATTATCCAAGGACATTGGATTAAAACGATTGTGGTTGGTTGGGAACAAACTAAGAACAGAGGAAGAGGTCAAGTTTCTGGAGCGAGAATCCCCGGGACTTCCTCTTCTCGGTACTCTTCCAATGGACCTGGGAGTCCTGGATGCTGATCGGCTGGGTGAGCCGGTTTATGATCATGTTCCATCCCTGAAAGAAGCTACCAAAAACATCGCTGAGATATTATTGAAGCCCTATCCCGAAAATTGATTTAGAGGAGACTCTCGTCTATGACAACTACAATTGCCCTGGCAGGAAAAGGCGGCACTGGAAAAACTACCATTGCTGCCATGATCGTCAAATACTTAATGAAAAAACAAAACGCCCCCATTCTGGCTATTGACGCAGACCCCAGCGCCAATTTGAATATGGTTCTGGGTGTGGACCTGGATAGCACTGTGGGAGGGATCCGTGAGGATATGTTAAAACAGGTTCAGGATTCAGTGACTGCGGGAGGGGCAGCTCGCGGAAGTATGTCCGGCGGCTTGTCCAAACACGAATACCTGGATTACGAAATTCATTCATCGCTGATTGAGAGTGATCGATTTGATCTTATTGCAATGGGTCGCTCAGAAGGCCCAGGCTGTTACTGTGCAGTTAATCACAACTTGAGAAACATTCTGGATACTCTCAGCGACAATTATCCCTATGTCGTGATGGATAACGAGGCCGGGATGGAGCACCTCAGCAGACGTACCACACAGGATGTCCACCATTTATTTGTAATCAGCGATCCGACCTTAAGGGGAATTGTGGCAGCAGAGCGAATTGTGGAATTAAAAGATGAGCTTAAGATCAATATCAAAAACACTTATTTAATTCTCAATCGTTTACCCGACGAAATCCCTCCACTTCTCAAGGAAAAGATCGATGCCATCGATGTCACCTTCCTGGGAGCAGTTCCCATAGATGAGGGTGTCACCGAAAATGATTTAAGCGGTACGCCCCTGATCGAACTGGAGGATGATTCACCGGTATATAGAGCTGTAGAAAAAATGCTGGATCAAACTCTGGGTTTATAAAATAATCCTAAAAATAAACAGTTTCAGAATCAAAAAAGGGTTCGCGGCAATAGCGAAACCCTTTTTTAGTTAAATCCTATTTCTTTTTTTCAGGTTTCTTTCTGGTCTTTATTAATCCAAAGAAAATCATTGCGCCGGCAGCACCTGCCAAATACGCACCAAATGCTCCGGGTGTCAGGTATTTGACCATCAGGGCAGAAAAAATCAGGAATACACTAAATACAATGCTTTGAAGCTGCCAGTTCTTTTCCGGCTGATTAAATACATGGAGTGTAAACCATCCTGTGGTCACCCCAAATAATATCAATCCAAGAACCTGCACAAATAATCCAATTACACCCACAATATCATAAAATACGTCCATTTCAGAAACTCTCCTCTTGATTTCGTGATTACAGCCCCTTTAGTCAGCCGCTTCTACTAATACTTCAGGGAAAAACTGGTGAATTGTTCCCTGAACCCAGCCTTTTAAAGTGGAGGTTGAAAGTGGGCAACCAAGGCAGGCTCCCCCAAGTTTTACCTTCACTACATCTTCTTCAAATGATATTAACTCGGCAGAGCCGCCGTGATACTGTTCGATATAGGCGCTGATGCTTTGAATTAGCTGTGCCATCTGTTCAGCCCGAAGATTTTTTTCTATATCTTTCATCTTTTCCCTCCTTCGCTTTATTTGTGATTCAGCCCCCGATTGAGCAGGTCAACTACTTGTTCATGTGTACCTCTCAGCCGCTGGGCAATCACGCCAGCCAGGCGGTTCAGTATTAGTATACCCGTTTCGGGATGTTCTTGACAGAGAGTTTTCAATTCCGCTCCTTCTATCCGGATAAAAACTCCAGATTCTATACAAACGGCGCTTGAGGTATAACTATTGCTTCCCAGGGCAGATGACCATCCGAACACGTCCCCCTCCTCTACTTGTGAAACTGATAAAACAGGTCCATCTTCAGGGTTAAAACGAATTGACACTTTTCCATCTAGAACAAAATAGAGGAAATCTGCTCGATCTCCCTGGTTGAAAATCACCTGGTCCGCCTCATAATTAACATCATCAATTAATGGACTTAATAAATTTATTTGATCTTTAGTGAATCCTTCAATCAATGCAAAACGATCCAATAATTCTTTATTCATAATTAATCTCATTATCTAGACAGGAGTGATTCCCTCAGATTAAACCGGAAAAATCCAGTCATAGACCTGGTTGTTGTCCTACTATACTCAATAAATGGGATATTTTTTAGTGGAAAAGCTCACAAAAGAAGGGACATTAATCACACTTGATAGTATTTGGAAATTTGGTAAAACTAACCCAAAAAATAAAAGAGCGCCAGGTCCCTCTGGTGCTCTTTATTTAGTGTCACACTTGATTTTGGTTTAACCACGCATCATCTGCGCTGCAGCGCGGCGACCGATTTCTACAGCAAAATTTGTCCCTCTGTCCCAGGGGTAAACCTGGCTCATGCTCGCAAAATATAAACCAGAAAGCGGTGTTTCAATGGGAGGAATTTTTTCTGAATGGTTCAATTCCGGAACAGGTTGAGCGTATTTTGTCCGATACAACCAGGATTTTTTTACCCAACCTGGATCAAAATCCGGATTGATCTTCTTAAGTGCTGGTAAAAATAAATCTAAAAGCTCTTCTTTTGAGAGCGAAAAATATTCGTGATCTGGATCCCGGTAATCCCCGCAGTATACAATATAGTCTCCGCCAAAATAATCAGGAGAAAGATAATTGGTATGGTCCACTACTGCCAGGAATGGGAACCCTTGATCCTTGGGAAGGTTGTACCAGTAATACCCATCGTTAGAGAGTTGGTTTTTGAGTGAAAGGGTTAAAACAACAGCACCCATGCTCTTTAGATTCCGCAAATCTTGATGGTAAGACTCCGGAAGGGCTGGTACCAACTTGGATAACAGACCTGGTGACGTGGATACAAGAATCCGATCATATTTTTCCCGGGCATTTTCCGTTTCCACAATTAAATCTTCCGAGATTGCCCTCACCATTGAGGATAATCGAATATCCACTCCAAGGTTCTTTAATTCTCCAGATATATCATCTGCAAAGGCTTGAAAACCTCCCTGATAAGTTCCTAACCTCGAGGTCCGGGCGTGAATCCTAGCCCACATCCAGGCCATATTAACATCTTTATAATGAGCGCCAAACTTGCCTTTCAGCATGGGCTCCCACATGGTCTCATAAACTTTGTTACCTGCCCATTTTCTCATCCAGGAATCAACGGTGGTATTTTCCATCGCCTGCCAGTTATTTGTCAGGCGCAAATACAATCCCACCAATCCGAATCGAATCTTATTTATTCCCCAACCCAACCCGGGGAATAACAGTGCCTGGATAATTGAGTCAAAGGGATAGAATTTTCCTTTATAGGGCATCACAGTAAATGGTCGAGGGAAACGAACTTTATCTGAAAAACCTAATTCTTCTATCAATCCCAACATATGCTGATCAGAAGCAAACCAGTGGTGATAATAGGCCTCAACTGACCAATCCCACTCCGGTTCCTTAAAACCTATCGCCAATCCCCCCGGTCGGTCATTAGATTCATAGACCACTACTTCGTGGCCTGCACGCACAAAATCATACGCGGCGGATAGACCAGTATATCCAGCGCCGATTACTGCTATCTTCATTAATGGTTCCTTTCGGTAGGGGGTTATCCAAATTGCCGGGCAAGGCGTCCAGACAGAACCTGGAGTTTAAGCCAATCCTGGCGAATGATATACAGCATAGCCAGGGTTCGCAGCCAGCGCAGTTCACATTTTGGATTTGCTGCCAGCTGTTCGAATACCTCCAGGGCTTCATCGTCCGTTCGTCTTGATTTTGTATATTCCTGTGCTAATTGTAGTAAAAATGAAGCTCGCTGCTTCCGCAACCGCTCAGCTACATCTGCCTGTTCGCGTTCCTTCTTCACGATATCTCCCACTCGTTTTACAGCATTATTCAACTGATAAACAGTGAAGGGCTTTACAAGGTATTCCCTGGCGCCAATATTCATTGCAGAACGGAAAGATTGATTGTCATCCTCAGCGGAGATGATCACACAGGCCATGGTTGGAAATATATTGTGCATCGCCTGGAAAGCTTCAAATCCATTCATTTCCGGCATATTTATATCCATCAGGGCAATATCCGGCTGATGTTTTTTAGCCAACTCAACTGCTTCCCGGCCATTATGGGCGATAGCCACGATGTCAACCATCGGGTTATCTGCCAGCATTAACCGGGTGTTCCGGCGTGTTTCCAGGACATCATCCGCAATGATTACTCTATAGGGTGATCTTTTTTTTACCTGGTCAATCATCAAAACTCCTTAGGCTAGACACAATCCCATTTTCAGAGTATGTCTTGCATGTATTATAACGCCAAAATCAACCGTCTTTTTCGGAATCAGTTTTTATATCAAAGACTTCGCCAGCTTGCCAGCGGATTCCCTCTCTCAACATAAAATATGCTCCCAGGAGTGTGATTGGGAGCCAAAGAGCTGCATGCAGAACCAATGTATAACCGGCGGCTATTCCCTGTTCAACGCCATAGGCGGTTAAAACAGCAATACCTGGTGCATCAAATGTTCCCACATATCCAGGCGCTGATGGAATAGTAGTGGCAAGGTTGACAATTCCATTCATCAGCATTAATGCAAAGAAACTGACCTCAAAATTAAAGGCTTGCATCACAAACCAGTATTTCCCAGTTTCCAACAGCCAGATCACAATTGAAGTTAATAAAACCATGACTGCTTCTCGGGGAGACCTGAGGGATTCCAAGCCGTTTAAGAACCGCAGTACTATCTCGCTTGTTTTCTCGCGGAATTTTTCTGGAACCAGAACCTGAACCAATTTCAAAATCACTTTTTCAGCTTGAGCAGGGAACATGGCGGCTGCCAAGAAAATTCCCAGTACGCCTAAAAACGCAGCTGCACCCCACAGTGCAAGGGTTTGAATATTGCCAATAAAACCGGATGTGCCAGTGAGCGTTGCCAATTCAGGGAGGTTTAGGAATACAAAACCCAACATGACCACCCCGTCAAAAACGCGCTCTACCACTATCGTCGCTAATGAGGCTGAAATTGAGATCCCTTCTTTTCGTTTCAGGATCACAGCACGAAGGATCTCTCCAGCCCGGGCGGGATAGATATTGTTGCCCATATATCCGATTGCTACAATTGGAAACATTTTTGGAGTAGATATAGCTTTTACCGGTCGTAGCAGGTAATGCCAGCGCCAGGAACGAACCCAGACTCCAATAAAATATACCCCCACGCCTGGAATCAGCCACCAATACCGGGCGGTCGTTAATGGTTCCCATATATCTCTGATACCCAAACCCCGAAGAGCCAGGTACAGAAATCCCGCGCTCAAGGCTAATCCAAACCAGAATTGCCAGCGTTTCATGGCAATCATTCTACCATGAAGTCAACCCCGAGAATCTCGCCTGTCAAACCTGTAAAATCAGGGATTTTAACCAAAACAAATCACCATTTTCTCTAGAATAACCGCTTTAGAGATGTCGATTATAATTGGATTGATGAAATGGAAATTTGCCGCCTATCTGATTGCAGCTCTTCTACTAGTTGTTTTATTATTTGCCTGGCTGTTGGCTCCGCGTGTAGAGGATTTTGAGCCAATAGAGAGCCCATTACACGGAGTTCAACCGCTGTCAATTTCATTTTCACGCCCGATGAATCCAGAAACCGTGGAATTCAATATCCTATTCCAACCTCATATCCAGGGAGAATATTCCTGGAATGAAAGTCTGAACAAAGTTAGCTTTGTTCCTCAAAAATCTTGGCCTCCGGGTGAACCAATAACTGTTCAAGTAGAATCCGGAGCTCAATCCCGATTGAAACTACCTTTATTAGGGAAAAAATCCTGGACCATTAAGGTAAGCCCGACCCTTCTTGTTTACCTTTGGCCAGCAGATGGGATAAGCAATCTATACCAGGTAAATCCCGAATCGGGTGAAAACCAAGCCCTGACCTCGGAAAAGAATGGTGTGCTTGACTATTCTGTAACCCCAGATGGATTAAGTATCGTTTACAGTGTGGTGAATGAAAATAGAGAGGGTCTAATTGTCTCCCTGGATCGTCTTAGTGGAGCCACAACTACTCTGATCGAATGTTCTCCAGGTCTTTGCCGGGCTCCCCAGATTTCACCGGATGGAACAACACTGGCATACAGTTTTATCTCCCAAGATGCCCGGGTTCAACCGGGGGTTCGGGTTTACGACCTGGAAAAAAATACGGGAATTTTCCTCGGAGATCCGGAAGATTACCTTGATCATTTAATGTGGTCTCCTGCAGGTTGGCTCTCATTCTACAACTATACTCAACAGCGATATGTATTCTGGAATCCAATCTCATCCCAGGAAATCACGCTACCAAACGAGACTGGAGGAGACGGATCCTGGTCTGGAGATGGTAAATATTTTGTTTCCTCGGAAATTCTTTCTATCAGTGAAACTTTGGCGCCCAGGCATTTGCTGCTTTATGATTTTTCGAAAGAGACTCTGCTTGATCTCTCTCAAGGAAATTTCCTGGAAGATCTTAACCCAAGTTTTTCTCACCAGGGATTATTATTAGTGTACAGCAGGAAATCTCTAGATCCCCAAGAATGGTCACCTGGGCGACAGTTATGGATTATGGATCTTGAGGGAGGAGAGGGAATTCCCTTGACCGCTGCAGTTGATTTCCATCACACGTCTTTTAGCTGGCACCCCGATGATATAAAGCTGGCATATGTGCGTTATAACCAGGCCAAACTTTCCGATCCTCCGGAAATCTGGCTGATAAATCCTGACGGCACTGAAAACATGCGGCTAATCATCAACGGTTTTGCGCCAGCCTGGATTCCCTAAGATAATGGATAAGAAAATTCTCACCCAAAAGATAAAACAAGAAGCTGCTCTGGTGGGATTCCCACTGGTGGGAGTGACTTCGCCGGATCCTCCTGATCGCCTGGATTTTTTCCATGATTGGATCAAGTCCGGATATTTTGCTTCCATGGACTGGATAGCTGCGGAACGATCCCTGGCAAGGCGGGCTGACCCCAGGAAAATCTTGCCGGAATGTCAATCTATCTTGGTTTTGGCGTCTCCTTATCCTGCACCGATGGGAAATGTGAAAGGGGGTAAGATAGCTTCCTATGCCCTGAACAAGGATTACCATGATGTGCTAATAGAACGATTACAGCTGTTGGTGGAATCCCTGGAAGTTTGGGTTGGTACCACAGTGCCCAACCGTTGGTATACAGATACCGGACCGATTCTGGAAAAGGAATTGGCCATGCGGGCCGGTCTGGGCTGGATTGGGAAGAACACCACTCTGATCAATAAAAAAATCGGCTCCTACTTCTTTCTGGCAGAGATCCTGCTGGGAATTGAATTGGTTACTGACGAACCGATCACCGAAAGTTTTTGCGGCAGCTGCACACTCTGTCTGGATACCTGCCCCACCGGTGCTCTCCGGGCACCATACACGCTTGATGCCAATCGCTGCATATCTTATTTGACCATTGAACATGGAGAGGAAATACCCCTAGAACTGCGTCCCCAGATGGGGGATTGGATCTTTGGCTGCGACATCTGCCAGGTGGTTTGCCCCTGGAATAAACCCAGCGCTGAGGCTGCAATAATAATTGAGGACCTGCAACCCCGCGAGGAACTGGCAAATCTGGATCTTGACCAGGAACTGTGCTTAAGCCAGTCTGAGTTCAGTGCCCGCTTTAGAGGCAGCCCGATTAAGAGGGCCAAACGAAGGGGATATCTAAGAAATGTAGCAGTTGTGCTCGGAAACCTCAAGAACCCTGCAGCCCTGCCAGCCCTGGCAGCCGCGCTGGAAGACCCGGAGCCGCTGGTCCGCGCTCACGCAGCCTGGGCGTTGGGGGAGATTGGAGGAGAGGAAGCCCTAACATTGTTGAATAACAGAGCAAAAACAGAAGTTGATCTCCAGGTTCTGCTTGAGATCCAGGGAGCAGTAAAAACGTTATCGAAGAGAGCAATTGACTCTTAATCAAATGGGAAGTTGTCCATAGTGTCCACAGGGGTCTTTTTGTTCATTGTGTCTACTTTTTGGGGGAAAAATTGTCAATAATGTCCATAGTTTCCATTGTTTCCATCCCATTTGCACCCAAACTGCACCCAAAAATAAAATAAATCATAGGATCGGCGACTCGATAATCAAATAATGTATGTCGACTTAATGATCGTTTTTGATATCCAATAAATTCTCATTTAGC
>JAZFRV010000109.1:0-2119 GCA_036445875.1 Anaerolineales bacterium | reverse complement strand
TCCAGGGTTACACCCAGATGAACAAACCAGTAATACTGCAATGCTTCCTGGAAGGTTCTTGGTTTTTGAGCCGGGACCCGTTCACAAACTTCAGCAATATTTTCCAATTCGGATTTACGAGTCAGATTCTTTTCTTTCGATGCCAGCTTCCGGGCCAGGTCCGCGTAACGTTTGGCGAATTTTATCAGTGCCCTGGCAGTAATTTCCATCCCTTTCAACTCTTCCAGCTTGGCACTGGCAGCCGGGTTGCGTTGATCATGGTCCGCTAACGACAAATTTATCTCAGCTATGAATTCTTCCAATCCTTTGTGGTAAATCTTCCCATCCAGCACGGTATGGCCGGGTGAGCGCTGCTCCATAAATTCAGTGAAGATTCCGGCACCAAAAGCTCCCAACCAGGCCGGCGACATCAAATCCAGGAGTTTTTCCCGGATGGATTTTCCTTTCCAGTAGGGAATTAATTGCTCCTTGTAAATCTGCCTGGTTTTGTCTTCAACCTGGAAGGGGATTTTCTCCCGATTGTGCAGGATCTCAAGGTCATCCAGAGTATGGCAGCATAATTCCGGAAAGGTAGGGGCAGCTCTTGGCCCCTCCCCTTTTTCACCTACCAGCAGTTCACCTTCAGCGATCGATATTTTTTTATTGAGCAGAATGTATTCAAAAGCCCGGGCTCTTTGAACTGGAATCGATAATCCTTCCGATTCCTCTCCCTGGTAAAAATGGGTTAACAGCAGAGCTCTCTCCGGATCCAGGGTGGGGATGGCTTTTTTACTTTCTCTCTGCAGTCTTTGAATTCTTTCAGTTAATTCCATAATCTTTATCCTCTCCAGCCGACTTGATGCCCCAGGTCGCTGAGCTGATTACTGATCCGCTCCATCATTTCCGGGGAAGGAGATTGCCAGGACGCAGGCAGCTGTTCTCGCCCCAATCGTTTATATTTTTCCAGACTCATGGCATGATAGGGCAGTAAATCAATTTTACTATCCCCATTGGTCTCAGTTAAAAATTTTCCCAGCCGGTTGATCTCATCCCTGGAGTCATTTACCCCGGGGATCACCGGTCGGCGGACGATGGTTTTTACATCAGACTTTGTTAATAGGCGATAATTTTTCAGGATTTCAGCGTTGGAGACGCCGGTGTATTGTTTATGGAGCCCGTCATCGAGAATCTTCAAATCGAATAAAACCAGGTCCAGAGATTTTAGCTGACGATCAAGCTGATTCCAGGGAACGGCGCCGCAGGTATCGAGGGCAATATTTAATCCAACATTCTTGCACAACTTGAGTGTTTCTTCCAGAAAATCAGCTTGGTAGAGCGGTTCTCCCCCCGAGAAAGTCACTCCCCCTCCGGATTCCTCGTAAAAGGTCTGGTCTAGTGTAAGTTCATCCACTACATCCTGGGTAGTTACTTCCTTCCCGATGATTTCCCTCGCCCCTGGATAACAAACCAAACCACATTCACCACAAACGGCACATCTGGTTTGGTCGGTGATAATTTTGCCATCGATAACCGAGATCGCCCCCTCCGGGCAGGCATCCAGGCAGGACTCGCAGCTCAGGCAGCGTTCTGGTCGAATGATCAGCTCAGTATTAAAGGATTGGCTTTCAGGATTGTGGCACCAGCTGCAGGACAGCGGACAACCTTTCATAAAAACGGTGGAGCGAATTCCCGGACCGTCATGAATGGAAAACCTTTTAATGTCGAATATCAAGCCTGTTGAAACCATGGTGCACCATTAAGAAAATGTATTCCTTATCATATCATTGATTGGATTCGGCCTGGAACTCTCAGCTGGAAGATGCCTGCTGGAAAAAAATGACTGGGGGACTTAGAGGCGGGGAGATTATGACAAGGTGACTTGGAGACGGGGAGACTTGGTGATATGTGTTGGAATGTTGAAGGTTTGAAGGTTTAAAGGTTGACGATTTCAACTATTAGATTAACTACTGAAGTCCCTCTCCGGAGGGACTTTCTTTTTATAGCCCGTGGTTTTCCGCAGGATCCAGAGTGCAACGAAGGGCAACCACCGGGCGATGTGAGAATTGCTTCACCTTGCCCGTGTACTAGAGTCTGTCCTGAGTAGATTGAGCGCAGCGAAATCGAATGGCTCTGAGAAACC
>JAZFRV010000108.1:0-6829 GCA_036445875.1 Anaerolineales bacterium | reverse complement strand
AGAGCGGGTTTTATTCTGGCATACTGGAGGAACTCCAGCTTTATTTGCTGATAAATACCTGAACGATCTTGCAAATCCATAAATGATATCTCCAACCGGGTAGATTTTTTTTTAGCAACTAACCTGGTCAACTGTTCTAAATTATCGATAAGAAAGTGTATGTTACCTTCGACCTCCAAACAGCTAACATATATCATTTCTATATGAAAAACTACTGGTAGAGCTAATTTTGGATAATATAAACCGCAGAGAAATATGGTAAAATTTGCAGTTGATGTCTTGTGAAATTAGTTTCATTTAATTTTCTATCTTGAGGGCAGGAGTGCATATGCTTAATTACTGGGTCTATATTGGTATTTTTCTGGTTGTTGCCCTGGTAGTTCCCCTGATTGCGGTTCTGCTCCCCGCCTTAATTTCTCCTAAAAAGTCAAATCCCCGTAAAGAAGAAGTATATGAGTGTGGTATTGAAACCAAAGGCAATATTCGGATTCAATTTAAATCCCAATACTATATCTATGCTCTGATCTTCCTTGTATTTGATATTGAAATAATCTTTCTTTTCCCCTGGGCTGTCTCTTTGGGGAAACTTCCATTATTTGCTGTCATTGAAGGTGTATTATTTATCGCTATTCTTTTTGCCGGTCTGATTTATGCAATGAGAAAAGGAGTTATGACCTGGTCGTAGGCTAACCCCGAACCCTTGCAGGAGTTTTTCATGGCTGATTTGATTAATCTGATAGAAATTTGGATCAAAAACCTTTTACTTGGTTGGGGGGCTTCTGAAGGTTTAACTGAATTTACTCTTCAAGCGCTGGGCAGTGTATTGGTTATCATTATTTGTTTTGTGATAGTCATCGCCCTGATCTGGGTTGAACGAAAACTTGCCGGACGCATTCAGGATCGTTTCGGGCCCAACCGGGCCGGACCTTACGGAATTTTTCAGTCCTTCGCAGACATCATCAAGATTTTCACAAAAGAATATATAACACCAACCGGCGCAGAAAAGGGTTTATTCAATATCGCGCCAGTATTGGCAATGGCATCTGTCCTGGCTATCTGGGCAGTCTTTCCACTTGCAATAAATGTCGTCGGGGCAGATGTGCATGTAGGTGTGCTCTATATAATCGCTGTTGGAGCTTTTGGTATCCTGGCAATCTTAATGGCTGGGTGGTCTTCCAACAACCGTTATGCATTGCTGGGCGCATCCCGCTCAGTAGCAATGCTGATCTCCTATGAGATACCCATGGTGGTCGCCCTGCTGGTTCCTGTGCTGCTCTCTCATTCCATGAAGTTGTCTGTAATTGTTGAAGCCCAACAGCCCTGGTTTATCTTTGTAGCGCCGCTGGCAGCTCTTATATTTGTGATTTCCTCAATGGCTGAGATCGGTAAGGCGCCCTTCGACTTGCTGGAAGCTGAGTCCGAGCTCGTAGCTGGATATCATACTGAATATTCTGGAATGAAATTTGGTATGTTTTATGTAGCGGAATTTTTGCACCAATTCACAGTGGGTGCTCTTATAACGATCTTTTTCCTGGGTGGTTGGTCCGGCCCGTTTGCTGTTCAATGGCCAATCCTGGGAGTAATTTATTTTTATGCGAAATCATTTATTGTTTATGTGGTGATTTCTTGGATCAGATTATCTCTTCCGAGAATCCGCATTGACGATATGCTTAATCTCAACTGGCGTTTCCTGATCCCGGTTTCATTTATCAACCTGGTTGCAGTGGCAATCGCTGACCGGGTGATGATGGAATTTGAGCTTGCCCGCTGGATCTACGTTCTGGTTATGTTTGGAACAAACATGGTTATCCTGCTGGCTGCCTTAACGCTCGCTGATAAGAATAGTAAAGCTGTTGAGAGGGAAGAGTTTTCTCCCCGACCGGTTGCGGTGCCTCCTGGTTCGGAAATTAAATAAACGGAGCAGAAACCTACTTTAAATGAGTCGGTCACAGAGATAAAAAATTCCTGGGAGCAAGGCTAGTTATTCCTCCCGGATGGAAAGGAAGAAATTATGGTACCAATAATTATTTTTGGTTTGGCAAGCCTGGTTACTCTGGGGGCAGCCTTGGCTGTTGTGACCAATAAAAATATTCTGCACAGCGCCTTTTACCTGGTTCTGGCATTTGTAGGTGTTGCCAGTATTTATGTCCTATTAGAGGCTCCGTTCATAGCAGTGGTCCAGGTAATGATTTATATCGGTGCCATTGCGATCTTGATTGTTTTTGCTATTATGCTCACACGGAGAATATTAAGTGAGGATTTGATCCAACGAAATTCCCAGTGGATTTTGTCAGCCCTGGGAGCTGTAGGCTTGTTTGTAATCCTGGGCTGGATAATGTACAGTGTAAAATGGCCGGTTGTTCAGCAGGCTGTTCCGGAAGATACCATCACCATTCTGGGACAGGAATTGCTCAGTACTTATATCGTTCCTTTTGAAATCGCATCCGTTTTACTGTTGGCTGCCCTGGTTGGTTCAATAATCATCAGTCGGGAGAGAGAATAAACAGCCTCTGGGCTGAGTTAAGGAGTATGGCATGACTATTCCAATCAACTGGTATTTACTTGTGGCAGCGGCCTTATTTTGTATCGGTTTGTACGGTGTATTATCCCGCCGTAATGCGATAGGAATCCTGATGGGCATCGAATTGATGCTCAATGCGGTAAATATTAATTTAATCGCTTTCTGGCGATATATGGACCAGGTCCGGTTGACCGGACAAATATTTGCTATTTTTGTCTTCACTGTGGCTGCTGCAGAAGTTGCGGTTGGATTGGCGCTGGTAATTGCCATCTACAGAAACCGCGCCACGATCATCGTTGAAGAGATTGATTTACTGAAAGAATAAGTGAGAGGAAAACAATGCAAGATTTTTTCTTCAGCATCACATGGTTAGTGCCAGTATTTCCTTTCCTGGCCTTTCTCATCATAATATTATTTACCCAGAATAATAATAAGCTCAGCCATAGTCTGAGTATCGGATCAATGGTTTTGTCCTGGTTGGTAGGCTGGGGAGTGGTGTTCAGCGCGATCGCAACGCCGCATTTGGGCGAACATCCCATTCACTTTTCAGTGCCCTGGTTCCCAACCGGAACAACAAATTTTGAGATCGGTTTTTCGATTGATCCATTAATGGCGGTTACGCTGTTTATGGTTCCCTTTGTTTGTTTGATGATCTTTATTTACTCGGTTGGTTACATGGGATATGGAACCGATGAGGTGGATCCCCGTTATGCCCGCTTTTTTGCCTATATCGCCCTCTTCGCTACCGGCATGTTGGGATTGGTTATTTCAGAAAACTTGCTGACCCTTTTCATGTCGTGGGAAATCATGGGATTATGTTCTTATCTGTTGATTGGTTTCTGGTTCGAAAAGAATTACGAGGATCCAAATAAAATTACACCCCGCCAAGCAGGCTTAAAAGCTTTCCTGGTTACGAAAGTGGGTGATCTATTCTTAATGCTGGGATTGATATATCTATTTGTAGAGTCAGGGTCATTAAGTTACGCGGATACTTTGTTTAACCACGAATTTCTGGCTGAGTTAGCTCACACTCCAGCGCTGCCGATTTTTGGTGGTTGGTCTGCCGCCTCGGCAATTGCTGCCTTAATTTTTGGAGGTACTGTCGGGAAATCTGCTCAGTTCCCGCTCCATGTCTGGCTGCCTGACGCCATGGAAGGGCCAACTCCAGTTAGCGCCCTCATTCATGCAGCAACCATGGTTTCAGCTGGTGTATTTCTGGTCGCAAGGATATTCCCATTACTGAGTGTAGTTGTAGAACTGGAACACCATAATCCCACCATGGGATTAATTGCGTTTATTGGAGCATTTACAGCCATCTTCTCTTCCCTGATTGCCATCACCCAAAACGATATTAAGGGAGTGCTGGCATTTTCAACTATCAGTCAATTGGGATATATGATCGCCGCCCTGGGTATTGGTGCTTATGTGGCAGCGACATTCCACCTCATCACTCATGCCTTCTTTAAAGCGCTGCTCTTTATGGGATCAGGATCTGTGATCGTTGGCTGTCACCATGAACAGAATATGATGGAAATGGGCGGCCTAAAAGAAAAAATGCCGCGGACATTCTGGACTTTTGTGGCTGGTGGATTTGCTTTATCTGGATTCCCGATTATCACCGCCGGTTTCTGGAGCAAAGATGAAATTCTGGCTCATGCCTGGCATGAATTTATGAATGAAGGTGTGATGTCCTGGCCATTTTTTGTTTGGCTTTTACTCACGATCGCGGCTTTCTTAACCGCGTTTTATACGGCAAGACAAATTTCCCTGACTTTCCTGGGTAAACCTCGCGGCCATCATGCAGAACATGCCCACGAATCTCCCAATACAATGACCATCCCTCTGATTATACTGGCATTCTTCGCCGTGACTTTGGGATTTGTTGGAATTCCAGAGGAAATTATTGGCTATGGCAACAACTGGTTCCATAATTTCATCGGGCATGAGTATCCTGCCACTCCACTGAGTCTTCCCGTTATGCTCCTTTCCAGCGGTCTGGCCGTAGGAGGTCTAGGAATTGGCTGGTTGGTTTATGGGCGAAATCCACTGCTTCAGGGTGAAATGGATCCGCTGGAAAGCGGTATGAAAAAAATCCGATTAGGCTGGCTGTATGAAGCCATGCGAAACAAATTCTATTTTGATGAACTTTACCAGGCAACATTTATCAAAGGATCTGTCAAACTGGCAGATATTTTCTACAATTTTGACTACCACTGGGTCATTGATCCCTTTATTAACCTGGTTGCTCGAATCAGCCGGGGTATTTCCGATCTGATGAACCAGTTTGATGAAAAAATAGTTGATCGCCTGGTAAATTTAACTGGATTGTCCGGGATCAGATTGTCAGACCTGGGGGGGATCACTGATAATAAAGTAGTAGATGGATTGGTTAATGGCATCGCTGATGTCACCGGGTGGGTAGGAGAAAACGTTTTGCGACCAATCCAAACTGGAAAAGTCCAAAATTACCTGCTGATATTGTTAATTTCCATGCTTGCTATTATTGGCATTTACCTGGTCTATTAGGCCAAATTGAGTTACGAGGAGAATAATGATGAATTTTCCAATTTTGAGTGCGATTACTTTTACCCCACTTTTGATTGCCGTGATTGTTCTGATAATCCCGAAATCGAAAGAAAACTTGATCCGCTGGGTAACAACAATTCTCAGTTTTATTCCGCTGGTACTGGCGATTTTCGTCTTTGCTGTGGTTCGGACTGATCCATCAAAAATGCATTTCATGGAAGAATATTCCTGGATTCCCTCCATTGATGTCTTTTATCGGATGGGTGCAGATGGACTGAGTTCGATCATGTTGGTATTAACCGCGCTTCTTTCCACCCTCTGCCATTACTATTCGATCTACACCATTAAAAAACGGGTTAAGGAATATTACTTTTTATTCCTGCTCCTGCAAGTGGGCATGTCCGGTGTTTTTGTTTCCCTGGACTTTATATTCTTTTATGTCTTCTGGGAAATTGGGTTGGTCCCCATGTACTTGCTGATCGGCGTCTGGGGTGGAGAGCGGAGAATTTATGCCTCTATTAAATTCTTCCTTTACACACTGGCTGGCAGTATGGCCATGCTGCTGGCGATCATTGGTGTATACCTGGCAACGGGAACCTTTGATATTCTGGAAGCTGCTGCAGCTCAACCTTTTGCCGGAAATTTTGCTCTTTCCGCAGCTGCCTTCTGGGCTTTCTTTATTGCTTTTGCTATCAAAGTACCCATCTTCCCGTTTCATACCTGGCTTCCGGATGCTCATACTGAAGCTCCAACAACCGGTAGTGTCATCCTCGCCGGGGTCCTGCTTAAGTTAGGCGCTTATGGTTTGATACGGATTGTGTTGCCATTGTTCCCGGATACATTTGCCTATTATTCCTACAATGTACCTATCATTCCCATCCTGGCTGTGATCAGTATTGTCTATGGAGCTTTAGTCTGTATGGCGCAGTGGGACTTAAAGCGCTTGATCGCTTATTCCTCGGTGAGCCATATGGGTTATGTTACCCTGGGTATCAGCGCCGCAGCAGCTAGCCTGGCGATTCCTGGTGGGGGAGCAGAAGCAACCACCAGTGCGATTATTGGATTGAATGGCGCAGCCCTCCAGTTATTTACTCACGGGATTATTACCGGGGGATTGTTTTTCCTGGTTGGCATGCTCTATGACCGGGCTCATACCAGGCAGATAAAAGATTTTGGCGGATTGGGCGCAAAACTTCCATATTATTATGGGATCATGATGGTTACCGGATTTGCTTCCCTGGGTTTACCGGGGTTGGCCGGTTTCTGGAGTGAGTTCTTTGTATTCCGGGGCGCCTTTGCGATTCTTCCGGTCTTTGCGGCGATAGGTGTTCTGGGCATTGTTTTTACAGCTGCCTATATTCTCTGGAAAATCGTTCAGTATGTTTTCCTGGGAGAATTTGATCAGGAAAAATGGGATCAAGCAACCCATAATGCACCATTATTCGATATGATGACTTTTGAGAAAGTCACTATGTGGCCCCTGGTAATCTTGATGGTGTTAATTGGTTTATATCCCTCCCTGGTTGTAAGTTTATTAAACGGTGTATCAACTGCGATGTTCAGCAATTTCTAACCGTGAAATAAAGAGAGGCTATATCAGTGCACATCTTAATATTTTTTCTCCCACAGCTGATTCTCTTCTTGAGTCTGGTCCTTGTGTTTGGATTAGACCTGGTGGGATCTAAAGAAAAAAAATGGCTGCCATACCTGGCACTCACCGGTACTATACTATCTTTGGTTGTATCCATCTACCTCTTTGGCTGGGTGGATATCACCGGGGAA
>JAZFRV010000107.1:0-6965 GCA_036445875.1 Anaerolineales bacterium | reverse complement strand
ATTCCCTCCACTTCTGCAAATAGTCGAACTGCTTCCCTGTCCCGGTCATTAAATATCCCATACCCCTCGCCGAGAAAACTATCGTTAACCAGGATCCGATCCAGATCAATTCCATATTTATTCCCAGCGAGTTTGCCGACTTCACAAGCTAGCTGATAAACTCTGTCCTTAAGAACTTTTTCGCTCTCATCAATGCTGATGCCCAGGATCTTCGTTTTTATTTGATAGTATTGAACTCCAGCGATAAATCCAGCCTGGGTTCCTCCAGATGAAGAAGCAAAAACTATCCAGTCCGGCAGCCGTTCTGGTAATTGCTCCTGAAGCTCTTCCACAGCATTAAAATATGCATATGCCCCAACTGGATTTGATCCACCATAGGGAACGAGATAGGGTTTTCTTCCCTGAGCAGCCGATTCATCAAAGGTTTTTTGTAAAATCCTGTCCCGGTTTTTTTTATCCGTCCAGACCAGATCAGCGCCCAGCAGTTGGTCTAATAATAGATTTGCAGTAGGTTTATCAGGAGTTGGTTTAACCAGCACCAGGATGCAATCCAGACCACACCTCGCTGCGGCAGCTGCCGTTTGCCGGCAGTGATTAGATTGAGCAGCTCCAGTTGTTAACACCAGATCTGCTCCATTTGCCAAAGCCTCGGCCATCAAGTATTCCAATTTCCTGGTTTTATTTCCTCCCAGGGCCAACCCGGTTTGATCATCCCTTTTAATGAGAAGTTCAGGACCCTTCAAGAGGGTTGTCAATCGATGGAGCGGTTCAATAGGAGTAGGTAAATGAGCAAAATTTTCTTTGGGGAGCATGGTTCGTCTCTCAGTTGGTTAAATCAGGGCTCAACCATATCTTAGAATTATCCTTCCGCTGCAGCACTTTCTGTATTCCGGTTTCCGATTTTGCGCATCCCACTTAATATCACCGGCAGAACCCGGGTATATGCCCGATAAAGAATTGGCTTTACCGGGAAGTCCCAGGCACCAATAGTCCTGGTCACTTTTCCTCCAAATCCTCTCTTAAATCGATACACTCCCCACATAGAGTCATTCGAATTAAATTGATCTGGAGCGCCCCACATATCATAGGAAACACACCCATTGTCTTTAGCCCAGCGCATCCCTTCCCACTGGATCAAATAAGTTGCCATTTTATCGCTGTGCTCTGGAAGTGACATCCCGTGTAGATACCATGCCCTGCCACCAAACCGGAACATGACAGCTGCCGCAACAGGTTTTCCATCAAAATCAGCTATGATCGGCTGCGCGATAGCATCGATTTCTGAATCCAGGTCCTTGCCCATAAAGGTTTGCCAGAGATAGTTGTAGTACTCTTCCCCCCTGATTGTGAAGCCTCCCCGAACAGAGGTTTCTGCATACATTTTATACAAATAATCCAGATCGGTCTTATCTCCATAACGAATGCTGATCCCCTTACGGGATGCCAACCGGATATTGTAGCGGGTTTTAGATTTCATCCGGTTTAATAATTGGTCTTCTTCTTGTTGAAGATCAATCAAAAAAGTATTACGGAATTGAATTTGATCGGAAGAAAACAACCAGCCTCTTGCAAATAATTCTCCCTGAATATGTTTCCCTTGCGGTACAAGCTCTTCATCCTCTTCCCCGGGAACGCCTCTGCCAATCACGATATCTGGATCTATTTTGAGATGAACAGCGCCAGATTCTTTAGCAAAATTCTCTAAATCCGATAGCACTCGCTGTCGAAGTTGGTCATCCGACCAATCCTGTAAGATCGGTCCCTTTGGCACATACATAACCGAGAGACCACGAAAAACTTTTCGTTCCAGGATTAAAGCAGCCGCAACCGGATTTTTTTCCCTTGACTCATCCTCAGAATGAACCTTCAATTCCAGATCAATGTCGGACTGATCCCACACTAAATAAGAAGGCTGCCATCCAAAACGGGTTTTTACTTCAGCCCATTGAGATGACTGCAGCAGATGGGATCCAGATAATGTACAGAGGATTTTATTCCAGGTAGTGATTGGCATGAAGTTAATATCTCTTTTACCGGGTTGAGGATAATTCAGTTCGTTAGACGAGATCTTAGGATGTATAAGGTGTATAGAGTTGGGTGAAATACTTTGTCCAGGGGGCTGCAGGTCCTCTTAACTTCACCTCCAAAACCCCGTTTAAAACGGTAAACACCCCAGAGACCATCCTGCCTGTCCAGAAACTGGTTTTCCAATGCTGCTTCTTTTTCATCTGGGACACCCCAAAGGTCATATGTCAGGCAGCCCTGGTTTTTAGCCCAACGAATAGCTTCCCACTGCACAAGATAGGTTGGCATTCGATCACGGTGATTGTTTGATGACGCCCCATAAAAATACCAGCTGCGGTTCCCACGAATGAATACCATGATACTCGCCAGCGGTTCTCCCTGAAATTCAGCCAGGAATATTCTGCATTCTCCCATTTGATCAAAAAGATTAAATGCTTGATGGTAGTATTCCAGGGTGTGAATACCAAATTCAGAACGGTCAGCCGTATTTTCTAATAAATTGTAAAAAGGCTCGATTTGGTCAAGTTGACGGACTGATACATCTTTCTTTTCCGCCAAGCGAATATTATAGCGGGTTTTAGATTTCATCCTGGCAAGAATATCCCCTTCCGATGGCTCCAGGCTGATAACGATTGTCCGGGGAGGTTGAATGCTATGGGGACTAGTCCGATAACCTGCGGGAGAAGGGCAATTACCTCCAGAAACAGATTCCCAAAGATCAGGTTCTACTTTTAAGAATACTGTTTTCTTTTCCTGGCAGAGATCATTCAGTTTTGTTTGAAACTCATCCCAATCTGGGGAATCAAAAACTGAACCGGCTGTTGAGACTGGTCCCCGGGGAACATATCCAATCTGATATCCAAAAGGAAGTGTCTGAAATAATACTTGAGCACCCAGGTTGCCGGCGATGATCCAGCAGGTATCCCAACCAAATTTGGATTTTAATTCGCCCCAAGCTGGGCTCTGGAGGATATGAGCATCCGGGGATCTGTCTATGAATGATTTCCATTCCTGAATGGTACTGCTGGACATAAGCTTCCTATTTTCTTGTATTTTTCAAGCAATAAATGGATTTAACCCTGGTGATTTTTCTTCATCCAGGAAACAGTTTTCATTATTCCTGTTTCCAGGTTCACCTCGGGTTTAAAGTTAAGGACATTTCCGGCAAGAGTAGGATCTCCTGAAGACCGGTAGATATCACCTGGTCGTTCCTTTTCAAAAATTGGCTGCACTTCCCTGTTGAAAATCCCAGAAAGACTGTCTATTAACTGCAGCAGGTTGATTTCGATCCCGGAACAGATATTTATTATTTGTCCCGGCGCCTGGCTAGATTCTGCAGCCAATAGGTTTGCCCTTACTACATCATCGATATACACAAAATCCCGGCTTTGTAAGCCATCTCCATAGATGACAGGATCTTCTTCATTTAGCATCTTTTTGATAAATATAGGAACTACAGCGGCATAATCAGAATTAGGATTTTGCCTTGGACCATAAACGTTAAAGTAGCGCAGAGCAACCACATTAATGTTCAAAAGACCGGTGTAGATTTTTGTGTAGATTTCCCCTACCTGTTTTGAGGCAGCATAGGGGGAAAGTGGATCTGTTGTGGCATTCTCATTTAATGGAAGAGCCGGATTTTCTCCATATACCGCTGCGCTGGACGCAATCACAATCCGGTTTACTCCGGCTTCTTCTGCCAATTTAAACAACTGAATTGTCCCATTAACGTTAGTTTCAAAACAGGCGGCTGGATCCTTCACAGATTGAGGGACAGATACAAATGCAGCCTGGTGAAATATCGTATCCACCCCCTTTACAGCATCCCGAACATCCGAGCTAATTCGTAAATCCCCTTCAATTACCTCAATATCTTCCCAGACAGCCTTTAGATTATTTGGATTACCTGTTGAGAAATTATCCAGAACCCGGACCTGATCTCCACGCTTTAATAAAGCTTCTACAATATGAGACCCAATAAAACCGGCGCCTCCTGTTACAAGGCATTTTTGCATTCGTTTATTTCCCCTTATATCCTAAAATTGTTGCTGGTGTACCCAGAATAATTCTTAAATCCAGCAAAATGGTTCGATTTTTAATGTAATACAAATCATATTCCAGTTTATCAATGGTCTGGTCAACGGTCTCCGGATAGCCATAATTAATTTGAGCCCATCCGGTCACACCAGGTTTTACTAACAATCTTGCTCGATAAAATGGCACATCTTCCTGAAGTTTATTGACCAAACTAGGCCTCTCAGAGCGAGGACCGACCAAACTCATTTCACCTTTCAGGACGTTTATAAATTGGGGGAACTCATCCAGGTGGGTTCTCCTCAGGAAACGTCCAAATTTAGTCACCCGCTGGTCGTCTTCACTAGCCCATTGTGCTTGCCCATCCGATTCTGCGTCTTTTACCATGGTCCGGAATTTGATGATTTTATATGGTTTGGCGCTTTGTCCTAACCTTTCCTGGCGATAAAAGATTGGAAATCCATCTTCCATTAATATCAACAGCGCTATTCCCGGAAGCAGCAGCAGAAATATACCTACACCAACCAAGCCTCCCAGGAAATCCATGATCCGTTTACCAATATTATAAAGACCACTTACTCCGGTATCATCCACGAAAGAACGCAGGATCCAATCCGTTTCAAGAATTCTGATCGGCACCTGCTGATTGAGGTCTTCATATGCGACTGGCATGCGGGTGATTTGAACACCAAGTTCCTGGGCGTCCAGCAATGCTTGAAATGTTTTTCCATTGATTACTCCGGAAATAGCAACTATGAGATCTGAGATCCTTTCAGATTGAATAATATCCAGTAACTCTTGGCCACTGCCAATAACCTTAAATCCGTTGATTTCCAGATTCTGTTTATCAAGATCATCATCAATAATACCGATGATAAAGTATGGTTTTGGATTAATCTCAGTAAACGATTGCAGGAATATCTTTCCAGATACTCCTCCCCCGACCAAAAGGACTCTGCGCAAGAATTGGTCTGAGGTTAATACTCGTATGTAAAAAAATCGCCAGATCAGCGTAAAGACCACAGAGGCCAGAATAAATGCTGCTACACCAATTCTAGGCAGGGATTCCGGGGGTGAACTGAAATAAACACCAAGATAAATAATCGATCCGATAACTGCTGCTGTACCAACACTTCGCAGGGTGTGATTCCAGCTGCTTGCTTTCCTGATATCGTACAATTCAAGTAATAAGAACAGCCAAATAAATGGCATAATGTAGAACCATCCTGGAACTCGATTCAGGATGAAGGAAACAGAAAAGCCCACGTATGTTGATTGATTTCCCCAAATTAATAAGGAAACTACCAGCGCCAAACCTACAGCAAGAATGTCACCATTCACAAGCAAAACCCGCCGTTCTACAAAACGGAATCGCCAGCGATGTTCTTTCTGAGCGTCATATGGTAATTTCATAAGTTATATCTCTACTGATTACTGTGGATCTTTCCTGACTATTTTATCAAAAGAACTACCAATTAGACTCCACAAAAAGCCTGAACCCCATGAAAAGTGCATTGTGGCAACTGCCAGAGACAGGCCAAACGCCAATAGAACTTTCTTTTTCTCTACAAATGTGCTCACTCCAGCATATATCAAGGCGCTTCCATAAATGATCGCTTCAGCAGATAAAAGCCAACGTGCAGCAGGAAACCAGATCGAGAGGGTTCCCAATACCAACCAGGAGAGAACAAAGAAGCCGGAAATTTGCCGCCAGCGAAAAGTTTCTGGATACCGCAGCAGCATTTTTAATTTCCAGTACCCATAACGCCAATATTGAATGGCCAGATCTTTAAGTGTTGATCTGGCAACATAATTGGCCTGGATGGTCGGGTCTAACCAGACCGTTCCTCCGTTCTTTCTAATCCGGACGTTAAACTCGTAATCTTCATTTGCCAAGAGGGATTCATCAAATAAACCTATCTTCTCAATTAACGAGGCACGGAAAGCGCCAAAAGCAACTGTATCTACTATTCGGGGTTCAGATCCTATCCGGTACTTGGCATCGCCAACTCCCAGCGGATGCCCGGCGGCAATGGCGATTGATTGGGCGATCCAACTTTTATTTGCTGCTTGAATTGAGATCACTCCTCCTATATTATCTCCTAATCCACTCTCGAGAGCATTGATGCTGCGAGAAATATATTCTGGATTTGGATTTGAATGGGCATCAAGGCGAAGAATGTATTCCCCCTTCGCTGCCTGAATGGCCTGATTCAACCCGGCAGGTATGGTTTTTTTATGGTTATCCAGGATTCTAACATTAAGGTCGGGAAAATCCTTCTCGAATAAGCTGATCCTTTCCCTGGTACGATCTGTAGACATACCGTCGGAGATGATCACTTCGATTTTATCTCGCGGATAAGTTTGGGCGTAGATAGCATTTAATAAATCAATTATTGAATGCTCTTCATTGTAGCAAGGAATAATCACAGATACAGTCATGAGCGATTCAACTCCTCAGATTGAACTGAAACAGTAGAAGCATCGTGCTTAACCACCGGGATGACAACTTCAAAAATCGATCCTACACCAACTGTGCTTTCCACCGACAACCAGGAAGAATAGAGCCAGGTATCCCCATCCTGGTCGTTGATTCGACCTTGTTTTGGGGGCGATAGATCCGAAATTGGCCGCTGGATGATTGATTCCTGAGGTTCAGTATCCAGGATTAATTTTCTTTCTGGACTGAACAACATTAATCTAATTGAAAGAGATTCACTTATGCGATTTAGGTACTCTTTGGACTCACTCAGAGAAAGGCTCCCCTCGTTTACCTGTCTTCGGATAATAGTTAAAGACACATCCAATTTTTGAATCGCACGCCTGTCAATAACTGGATTGCGAATCAGGTACACAAATATCCCCAATCCCAAAATGCTCAGGATTAGAAGGATAATGATTGCATA
>JAZFRV010000106.1:0-15103 GCA_036445875.1 Anaerolineales bacterium | reverse complement strand
AAGCGGTCCGTATAGATCTCGGGGTCCCCTTCCCGCATATAGATATTCACAACAACACGTCGATAATAATAAGCAGACAGTAAGGAGGTTAGTACGCCGATCACAGCCAGCCAGGTGAATCCACCTTCCAATACAGTCTGGAACAGATAAAACTTACCCATGAATCCGATTGTTGGCGGCACACCAATAAAGGACAGCATAAAGATCAACATGGCAGCTGCCAGCGCCGGATATTTTTTCCCTAATCCGTAATAGTCTTCCAGCTGCAGGCCTTTACCCTCGGCCCCTTCCAGAGCAATCACAACTGACCAGGCTCCAAAATTAGTTATCGCATACCCCAGTAAATAAAACAAGCTGGATGCAACGGCGTCCCTGCTGACAAGTTCTTGTCCAAATCCAACCACAGCCATCATTATGTAACCAGCATGGGCGATGCTGGAGTAAGCCAGCATACGCTTGATATTCCCCTGCACGATGGCAGTCAAGTTTCCAGCAAACATGGTCAGAGCAGATAATATCCAGAATACCGGTACAAAATAATCCGCCAGTACCGGCAGCGCAGCCAGGAAAATCCTCAACAGCGCAGCAAAACCCGCCGCTTTGGCTCCTACTGCCATAAAGGCAGTTAGCGGAGTGGGAGCACCCTGATAAACATCAGGGGTCCACATATGGAAGGGAACCAGGGCAACTTTAAATCCCAACCCGATCAGGATTAATCCCGCGCCCACCAGCAGCAGGGGGATATCTGCGGATCCGGCTGAAATCGTACTTACTATTCCAGCCAGGGAGGTGGTACCGGTTGCGCCAAAACTCAACGCTACCCCGTACACCACAAATCCTCCTGCAAATGCGCCTAGCAAGAAATACTTCAGAGCTGCTTCTTCAGAGGCCTGGTTCGGGCGGGCAATGCCGGCTAGGATATAAAGCGGAATTGAAAGCAGTTCCAGGGCCAAAAAGACCACAATTAAATCAGCGGCCTGTGCCATTAAGATCATCCCGCTGATGGAGTAAAGAAGCAAAGGATAAAATTCTCCCCTGTTTATGCCCATCCGTTTTAAATAGCCATAAGCCAGGGCAATACCGATAATCCCACTCCCGGTAAACAGAATCTGCAGAAAGGAAGAGAAACCATCCGCTTCGATCATCCCATTAAATGCGGTTGTCCCCGCGCCTAATTGAAGAGCTGCCAGGACCAGGGTAATTCCCAACCCCATGGCAGCAAGGGATGCAGTTAATCCTTTCACTTTCCGGGTGATAAACAAATCCAGCAGCAAAAGAATGCTGGCCCAGGCCACCAGGAAAATTAGGGGGAGAATTGCGTAAAATTCAATCGTTGTCATAGGTTTTACCCGCAGGTTTAATACATTGCCATCGAGGCCGCTTCAACCAGGGAGAGCAGCTTTTCAACCGCAGGAGCCATCAGTGTAAAGAAAGGTTTGGGGTAGAGCCCAATCCAGAAGATCAGGATTACCAGGGGAACGATGGTGATCAATTCTCTGACTGAGAGATCCTTTAATGATTCATTTTCCTCTTTATCCAGCGGACCCAGGAATAATTTTTGGAACATGTAGAGTAAATAAACTGCTGCCAGGATCACTCCCAAGGCAGCCAGGCCGGCATACCAGGGAGATCCAATTGCCTCGGAACCAAAAGCGCCCAGCAAAATCGGGAATTCTCCAGCAAACCCGTTCAAACCAGGCAGACCCATCGAAGAAAGAGTTACCACCAGGGTCATCGTTCCATAGACTGGCACAACTTTCCATAATCCGCCAAAATCATCCATCTCCCGGGTATGGCGTCGTTCGTAGATCATGCCAACCAGGAGGAACAAGGCGCCTGTGCTGATACCATGGTTAATCATTTGCAAAATACCACCCTGGACACCTTGCTGATTAAGGGCAAACAAACCCAGCATCACAAATCCCAGGTGGCTGACTGAAGAATAGGCAACCAGCTTTTTTACATCTCTCTGGTAATAGGAGACAGCCGCGCCATAGAGGATACCAATTACGGCTAAAAGCGCCATCCAGGGGGCAGCTTTTATAGCAGCCTGTGGGAAAAGCGGGATATTAAAGCGCAGGAAACCATAGGTGCCCATTTTAAGCAGCACACCGGCAAGGATTACAGAACCGGCCGTTGGGGCTTGAACATGTGCATCCGGAAGCCAGGAGTGCAGCGGCCACATGGGTACTTTAATAGCAAAGGCAGCTGCAAAAGCCAGGAACAGCCAGAGCTGGGTTTGAGCCGGAATTCCGCCCATCATTGTTAGATCCGGAACAGAAAAAGTGCCCTGGTAGATTCCAAGCCACAAAATAGCCAGCAGCATCAGCACCGATCCTGCCATGGTGTAGAGGAAGAATTTTACGGCAGCGTACATCCGCTCTGGTCCTCCCCAGATGCCAATTAAGAAATACATCGGGACCAGCGTAAATTCCCAGAAAACATAAAACAGGAATAAATCCTGGGCCATAAACACACCCATCATACCCACTTCCAGGAGCAGGAAAAAGATCATGAAATCTTTTACCCTGTCTTCAACTGCTGTCCAGGTGGATAACAGGGAAATCGGGGTTAAGAACGCTGTCAGTAAAACCAATAAGATACTTAGTCCGTCAACACCCATCTGATAAGAAATTTCCCAACCGGCTATTTCTATCCAGGGTAAATTAATGACTAGTTGGAGATCGGGGTTTTGAGGGTCAAACAGGATCAGAACCCAAATCGATAAACCAAAAGTGATTAAGGAAACGATCAATGCCGTCCAACGGATTTCCTTCTTCTGCTCTTGTTTGAAAAACAAGATCACCAATACCCCGACCAGCGGGAAGAGGGTGACCAAATTGAGGGGATTCGAGAAAAAAGTCATAGCAATCGGTCCTCCGATATCCGTTGAAAGCAAACTTTCCAACGTTTACTGCATAATCAAATAACCCAGTATTACAACAACGCCAGCAAAGACTGCCAGGGCATAATTACGTACATATCCAGTCTGCAATTTCCGGGATTGTGTCGCCAGGGATTGGAAGAATTTCGCCAACCACTTGGAAATTCCGTCAATGATGCCCAAATCGATCGGTCCAGCCAGGATCCTGGCGCCGCCCCGGTAGGCAGCTGCAACCACTTTATCATGGAACCAGTCATGCCAGAAATCCCAATCCACTTTAATTGAAAGGAATTTTGCCAGGTCAATATAACGATTAATAAATAGGAATTCGTAAATTTCATCCACAAACCATTTGCGGTTCATACCGGTAAATATCGGACCAAATATTTTCTTTAATGGATCCGGTTGGTTTTCTTCCAGCGGCTTGCGGCCGTACAGCAGCCAGGCCAGGAAAATTGCCAGGACAGCTAACCCAGTAGAGATCAAGGCGATCTGTAGATTAAACTCACCGACATGCAGGTGGAGATGAAATGCCTCAAAGGTGTGCTCCAACCAATGGGTAAAAGTGTGCACTCCTGGAAAATTGAGAAATCCGCCGAAGGAGGCAAGGATTGCCAATATAATGAGAGGAACAGTAATTACAGGTGGACTTTCCTCAGCATGTTCGGCTGCCGGGTGGCGGGGTGTGCCAAAAAATACCAGCCAAACCTGCCTGCCCATATAAAAAGCGGTAAAGAAGGCAGCGATTGCCAACATGATATAAACCGGGAAGTTGAGCAGGAAGGCTTCTGCCAGAATTTCGTCCTTGGAGAAGAATCCCGCTAAGGGTGGAATTCCAGCCAGGGCCACTGAACCGATCAGGAAAACCCAGAAAGTAACCGGCATTCTTTTCCGTAATCCACCCATTTGACGCATATCCCCCGGATCAAATGGTTGCTCTTGATGATGATCGTGATCAAGGTGATGATGTCCACGTTCAATGCCCAGAATGACTGATCCGGCAGAAAGGAATAATAAAGCTTTAAAGAAAGCGTGGGTGACCAGATGGAACATACCCGCTACATAGGCTCCCATTCCTACTGCCGCAACCATAAATCCCAGTTGGCTGATGGTGGAATATGCCAATACTTTTTTCAAATCATGTTGTCCTACCGCGATAGTAGCCGCAAACAGGGCTGTAATACCCCCCACCAGGGCAACCACGGATTGAGCTTCGGGAACCGCACTGTAAATTGGTGCCGATCTGGCCACCAGGTAAACACCGGCGGTAACCATTGTTGCGGCATGGATTAAGGCTGATACCGGGGTAGGTCCAGCCATGGCATCCGGAAGCCAGACAAATAGCGGCAATTGAGCGGATTTTCCTGTTACACCCAGCAGCATAAACAGGGTAATTGCCAGGATTGCTCCCGGTTGAGTCTCCGCAATATGAGGTACTTGATCAAACACTTCACTGAAGGTCACCGTTCGGAAAGTCCAGAACATGATGAACCCGGCCATCAGGAAACCAAAATCTCCTATGCGGTTGGCAATAAAAGCTTTGCTGCCAGCCAGGGCGTTTTCTATACCAGGTCTACCTAATAAGTCCTTGTCATACCAGAAACCTA
Organism: Anaerolineales bacterium; assembly: GCA_036445875.1. Taxonomy (GTDB): domain Bacteria; phylum Chloroflexota; class Anaerolineae; order Anaerolineales; family UBA11858; genus B10-G9. The sequence goes on along the minus strand of JAZFRV010000106.1, from coordinate 10,612 downwards.
TTAACAGGTAGGAACATAAACCTACTCCTTCCCATCCCACAAATAACATCAGGTAATTGTCAGCGCTGACCAGGATCATCATGGCAGCAATGAACAGGTTAAAGAACACAAAAAAGCGCTGGTAGCGGCCTAGATCGTCCTTAAAACGGACGTCTTCATGCATATATCCGATGGCATAAATATGAATCAGGGTTCCAACCCCAGCGACAACCAGCATCATCGTGGCAGACAGGGTATCCACCCGCATGGTCCAATTCAGCTGCAGTTCTCCTATCGAAATCCATTCTGCCAGGGGAATAGTTGCCCCTTCAGGGTGGGATAAAAGGGATACTGCTAACAGCGCTGCAGTCAGGAATGACAACCCGGACGCAGAACTGGCCACAATTCCAATCGCCCGTTCCTTCATCCTGCCGCCAAATATCATATTAATCAGCAGGCCAACTACCGGGAAAAGGATTAGTCCAGGGGCAAAGGCAAAAAATTCCGGTCCTTGGGTAACAGCTTCACTTAGAGGCATAATTATCTCTTAGTTGCGAATACTCAGCCTTTCAGGCTGTTTAACTGATCCACATCAATGGTGTGTTTTGTGCGGAAAATGGTTACTATCAGCGCCAATCCCACAGCCACTTCCGCCGCAGCTACGGTCATGACAAAGAATACAAAAATCTGTCCACTGAGAACCTGGTGCTGGGTGGCAAAAGCTACAAATGCCAGGTTAGCAGCATTCAGCATTAACTCAATACCCATGAATATAATGATAGCGTTCCTGCGTATCAATACGCAAATAGCGCCAAGCGTAAACAAGATCGCGGAAAGAACTATGTAATATGAAATGGGAATCATAAATAAATCTCCCGGTCTGGGTCTCAGTTATCCTTGGTAAGAACTATCGCCCCGATCATACCTACCAACAGCAGGATTGAGGTGATTTCAAATGGAAGCAGATACTGATTAAACAGCTCAAGACCAATTGCTTCCGGGGATCCAAAACCAGATCCAAGATCTCCAATTAATGTACTTCCCCGTCCCTGGAAGAAGAACATGGTAAATAGTTCACCAAAAAGGACTGCCCCCAATCCTATCGCCAGTCGGCGCTGCCAGAGATTTTCACCCCTGGTTTTTAGTTTTTTGGTTCCGAGCAGCATGATCACAAACAGGAACAATACCATGATTGCTCCCGCATATACCGTTATCTGCGCCATCGCCAGGAAAGGGGCATTCAGGAACAGGTAAAAAATAGCCACTGTTAAGAAATTAAGTACCAGGAACAAAGCAGCATAAATCGCATTGCGACTGAATAATAAGCCCAGAGCTGCTCCCACTGATACAAAGGCTAAGATGAGAAAAAATATCAAATCAGTTGTCATAATTCTCCGGTATTTCCCTTCTTACTACTTATAGTCGTCTGTTTCGTCCCGGATAAAGCATTCCTATTAAACCGGATCCTTCATTTGCGGGATGGATCGAATGAAGATACCTGGCTCAACCTTCTGGGGCGTCTTTAATCCAATATCAGAAACAGGATCTAATAATTTCTCTTTGGTAAAAAATGCCTCGCTCCGGTCAGTATAAGCCAACTCATAAATATGTTCTAAAACGATCGCTTCCGTCGGACAGGCATCCGCACAAAATCCGCAGTAAATACAGCGCATCAGGTTAATTTCATAGGTCGCGGCATACCGTTCCCCGGGAGAGTATCTTTTCAGGTCTGTGTTATCTGCTGCCTCAACGAAAATTGCATCCGATGGACAAGCGGCGGCGCATAAAGCACAGCCGATGCATTTTTCCAATCCATTATCATAACGTTTGAGGGCATGTCTTCCCTTAAACCTTGGTTTTGGATCGCGGGTTTGCTCCGGGTACTGAATCGTTACCGGCTTCTCAAACATGGACCGGAACGTAATCCACAAACCTCTGATTATTTCGTTGACTCTCAATAAATCTGGTATTTTCATAAATACTACTCCGACCGTTAACGGGCGGTTACGGTAAAAGGATAATCACAACAGCTGTCAGGAATACATTGATCAGGGCGGCCGGCAGCATAATTTTCCAGCCAAATGACATCAACCGGTCATAACGGAAACGGGGCAAGGTTCCCCTGATCCAGATAATAACAAAGAGCAAGATAATTATTTTTATTAGTAAATAGATTGGACCCAGCCAGGGCAAACTCTCCACCCAAGGACCGCTGTATCCCCCTAAAAACAAGGTGGCTGCAATAGCACTTACCGCAATCATTTTGATGTACTCAGCCATAAAAAACAGCGCAAACTTCATACCGGAATATTCAGTATGATAACCACCGACCAATTCCTGTTCGGCTTCAGGCATATCAAATGGAGCCCGGTTGATTTCTGCCAGGACTGCCAGGAAAAAGATTACAAATCCCAGCGGTTGGAGAACAATAAACCAGGCTGTTTCCTGCTGTTTTTCAACGATCTGGATCAAACTCATAGAATTTGCAATCAGGATTGGACCCACAAAAGCCAATCCTAAGGACAGTTCGTAGCTAATGATCTGCGCAGTAGCCCGCAGGCTTCCTAACAGGGGGTATTTGCTATTTGACGACCAACCGGCGATCACAATCCCGTAAACTGCAATTGATGCAACAGCCATAAGATATAAAACGCCAACATTAATATCTGCCAGGTAAAGTGAAATTTCTCGACCAAAAAGGGTGATCGATGTTCCCCAGGGAATAACCGCCCAGATAATTAAGGAAGGCAAAACTGTGAGTACAGGCGCTAACAGAAATAAATATTTATCCGCTTTGGTCGGGATGAGTTCTTCATTAAATATTAATTTAATTGCATCAGCCACAGGCTGCAGCAACCCAGCTGGACCAGCCCGATTTGGTCCAATTCTGGTTTGGATGCGGGCCAGCGCTCGGCGTTCAAAATAGGTGGTATAGGCAAAACCGACGATTCCAAACAGGATCAAAACGATCGATTTAATCACCCATTCAAGCACCATAGTCATGTCCATAAAATAAACCTTTAATCCCGATTTTCGGGATTACTTCACCGCTTTTATAACCGCATTCTCGGGACCAACCAGCAAGATACCCATACTGCGAGGTACGAGGACTACACCTTCGGGTACAGAATTGTCCAGATCAACCACCGCTTCGAATTTTCGTTTTCCAAAGCTGATCTTTACCTGGCTTTCTGAGGTCAACCCGGCTTTTTCTGCATCGGTCGGGTTGATGATCAACTGCGATGTTAACAACCTTGGATGCAGAACTTCTGAAGAGCGAACCATAGTTCCCTGATCGTAAAGACGGGTTACGGGGACGGCAATTAAACCTTTCCCAAATTTTGTCTTGGTCAGAGAGATTTTTTCTAGAGAGATCTCCGTTTTCTCCGCCTCAACTGGAAGTAGAACACCCACCCCGCTGGTATTCTTAAAAACTGTACCTGTATATGACAGCGCTTCTTTTGCTACAAAAGGCTGCTGTTCCGGTGCTTCGCGTAGAGCTGCCAAGGTCAGAGACTCATAATTTGGCTGTGATTTGATGATTTCTTTCAGGATCTGCTCGGCTGATCCCTGAACCATATTCAATCCTAGCGCTTCTCCGAGTTTCCCGGCAATTTCATAATCCGCCAGGCATTCTCCCTGAGCGGGAAGAGCTGCTTCAAAGAGCTGTACCCTTCGTTCACCAGATGTGAATGAACCCGGTTTTTCAGTAACGGCCAAAACCGGGAAAACTAGATCTGCCTGGGCAGCTGTATCAGTCAGAAATAATTCCTGGACAATCAGGAATTTTTCACTGAGGTCTTCCACTATTCCATCTCCAACCGGATCCGCTCCAGCAATGATCAGTGCTTCAGCACTTTCCAGCACTTCCGGAAGATTTTCCCGGGGGATAAATCCCATATCCCGGGCACCCTGGGTATTGGCTTCCGGCCAGACAGCAAGCAAACCATTGTTCTTTTTCCCAACATGTTTTGTACTGATCAACAAGTTCGCGCAGGCCTGGGCCAGGTTAATAGAACTTGAATAACTCATCCCCTCCGAACCAAACAGAATAATTACATTCTCAGCCTCTTTAAAAGCGCGGGCTATTTTGTTCCCCTTTTTGGTAAAGTCGACTACAGTTTTAGTTTCTTCTCCGTATGCATAGCGCAGGATATGATTTGCTGCCCGGTCAAGTTTAGTTTCACGCGGATTGGCAACAATTAAGGTTGCGCCTCTCTCTGCTGCCGCCTTAACCCGCAGCCACCACAACGGCGCTTCTTCTTCTAAATCACAAGCGACCACCAGGATCGCTGAGCCGGGACCCACATCTTTAATATTAGATCCCTGCCCCAAACCCACCCGGGCTGTGAGATCCCCTCCCGCCAGGGAGGAATCCAGGATTTTTTTCCCAGCCAATCCATCTGTTAACTGACTCAGCTGGAACAAATCCTCGTTGGTCAATCGGCCGCCTGCCAGGGTGACCAGACCATCTGTGTGCGATTTTAAACCCTCAGAAGCAATCTTAAACGCCTTCTGCCAGGAAACCGATTTTAGTTTACCCTGGGAATTCCTTGCCAGTGGTTTTGTTAGGCGTTTTTTACCGGAAGTGAATTGATGAGCGAAACGACCTTTATCACAAATCCAGAGTTCATTAACCCATTCATTTTGCCGGGGCATCACCCGTTGAATCGTTTTCTGTCCAGTCTTGGGGTCCCAGCGGGTATTGATAGTGATATTACAACCCACCGGGCAGTGAGAACAAATCGAAGGAGCGGACTCCATTTCCCAGATCCGGGCTTCAAATCGGAAATCTTTGGTTGTCAGCGCACCAACCGGGCACAGATCTGTTGTATTCCCAGACCAGTAGCTGTCAAAGGGAGGATTGGAATAGGAAACAATATTGGCTTTCCGGCCTCTGTTATAAAAAGCTAAAACCGGATCAGCTGCGATTTCTTTTTGGAATCGAACACATCGGCCGCACTGAATGCAGCGCTCCTGATCCAGATATATTAAATCTCCCAGGGGAATGTGTTTTCCAAGGTGGATCTTTTCCTCCAGGGGGAAGCGGCTTTCTCCCAATCCGTAACTAAAGGTTAATTCCTGAAGAGAACACTCCCCGCCTTTATCACAAACTGGACAGTCCAAGGGATGAGATGTGAGAATAAACTCTAATATATCTTCCCGGGCTTTGTTTACTTTTTCGTTGTCGGTACGAACGACCATACCCTCAGCAACGGGAATTGTGCAGGCCGTCTCCAGGGTCCCAGAAAAATATACCCGGGGTGTGCCATCTTCCTCAAGCAGTAGTTCACCTGTGTTTCGATCCTGCTGTGTCCGTCCGACTTCTACCAGGCAGATCCGGCAGGCACCTACGGATTCCAGTTTGGGGTGGTAACAAAAGACCGAAATATCAATACCGGCTGACTTGGCAGCATCGATAATTTTTGTGCCTTGCTCAACTGTAACCTGCTGGTTATCAATCGTTAACGTGATTTTTTCACTCATAACCCATCCGTAATGACTACCCCTTATCCGGTTCTTTTGGCTCCCTGCCAAAATCCTCCGGGAAACGTTCAATACTTGTCAGGACACCCATTACTGAGAACTCTCCCAGCGCGCACAGGCATTTACCCTGAATATTTTTTGCCACATCATACAGCAGCTGAATTTGATCTTCATTCTTTTCCCCGAAAGCAATTTGGCGGGTGAGGTGACTCATCCAATAGTTGCCCTCCCGACAAGGAGTGCATTTTCCGCAAGATTCATGTTTAAAGAAATCAATTGTTTTCTTAATCACCCAATCCATACTGACGGTTTCATCAATAACAATCACTGAACCCGATCCAACATCTGATCCCAAGTTCCGGATTGAGGCATACTCCAGGGGTGTATCTAATACATTATCAGTTGCTCTTAGAATCGCTGATGATGCTCCAGCCGGCAGGATTGCCTTGATCTGAGCATCGTTAACAATTCCACCACCATGAGTAAATATCAGCTCTCGGTAGGTGGAACCAAATGGCATTTCATAGTTTCCGGGTTTTTTCACCCGTCCAGAAAGTGAGAACACCTTCACACCAGCAGAATCTTCTGTTCCCAATTCCCGGTACCAATCTGGCCCTTTTTCCATGATCCGGGGAACGTTGGCGAAGGTCTCTACATTATTGACTACCGTTGGTTTTCCATATAATCCAAATGAGGGTGGGAAAGGCGGTCGAATTCTGGGCTGTCCCCGTTTTCCTTCCATAGATTCCAGCAAAGCTGTTTCCTCACCGCAGATATATGCACCAGCTCCCAAATGGGTGTGAATCTTTAAACTGTAATCGGTGCCGAATAATTTTTCACCCAGCAGCCCGGCTCTTTCCAATTCACTTATTTTAGTATCCAGGAATTCAGCTAACTGCCAGAACTCTCCCCGGAGATAAATATAAGCAGCATTTGCACCAACCGCATAGGAGCCAATCGCCACACCTTCTAGGAACTGGAGTGGATTTTCTTCAATAATTTCCCTATCCTTAAATGTTCCAGGTTCAGACTCATCCGCATTGGCAACAACATAGTGGGGCCAATTGCCCTGGTCCATAAATGACCATTTCAGACCAGTCGGGAAACCAGCGCCGCCTCGTCCTCGCAGCCCCGAAGTTTTGATAATATCAGTCACCTGGACCGGTTCCAAGGTGGTAACTGCCTTTTTGAAGGATTCAAAACCACCCTGCTCTTGATAGACCTTTAAATCTTTAATATTCGGGATATCCCGGTGTCGGAGGAGCACATATTCGCTCATATGGCTCCCTCCTCTTTTCCGTTACTGTCCTCGCGCCATTCCTGGATCATGCCCAGGGTATTATCAACACTGCAATTTTCATGATAGGAAATCCCGTCTTTCACCTGTACCTGGTACATCGGTGCTTTATCACAAGCTGCCAGGCACTTGACTTCTTCCACTGTCACCAGGCCGTCTTGAGTTGTTTCTCCCGGTTTGATTTCCAGAGCTTCACACAAAACCGCCAGGAAATCCTCTGATCCCCGCAAGGCGCAGCAGAGATCTGTGCAAACCTGGATGCGGTAGGTGCCAGCTTGATGATCATGAAACAAAGTATAAAATCCAACCAGAGTAGCTACTTCGGTTTCCTGCAAGTCAAGGATCTGGCTAATCTCAGATAAAGCTTGCTTCCTGACAAAACCTTCTTTCCGCTGAGCCAGGAATAATAGCGGCATAACAGCCGATCTCTTCTGATCAGGCGGATATTTTGCCAGGATCTTTTGGATTTCTTTTTGATACTTTGCCATTAAATCGTTCAACGGTCTATGTCTCCCAATACAATATCAATGCTTCCAATAATGGCAACCAGGTCTGCCACAAGATGACCCTCTGCCATCATTGGCAATGCCTGTAAGTTTGCGTATGAGGGTGTTCTCCAATGTGCGCGGTACGGTTTTGGTCCCCCATCTGATTCCAGCAGGCATCCCAGTTCTCCCCGGGGAGATGAGACCGGTACGTAGACAGAACCTTCCGGTGCATCAAATCCTTCTGTCCAAAGTTTAAAATGGTGGATCAAAGCTTCCATGCTGGTTCCCAATTCTGACCTTGGTGGTGGAACAAATTTCCGATTCTCACTGCGGACAGGACCAGATGGAAGTTTATCCATGGCCTGTTGAATAATATGGATTGATTCCCGCATCTCCTGGATACGGATAATATACCGGCTAAAGACATCCCCATTTTCACCAAGGGGCACGTCAAAATCATATTGTTCATAACCAGAGTAGGGATTTACTTTTCTGAGGTCATAATCCACCCCGGATCCTCTCAGGCTGGGGCCTGTCATTCCCCAACGAACCGCTTCTTCCCCACTGACAACAGCGATTCCTTTGGTTCGGTCAACAAAGAGCGGGTTCTTGGTTAATAAACCTTCATACATCTCGATCCGTTTAGGAAAGTGTCCCAGGAAATCCCGCACAGCAGTTTCAAATTCCTCTGGCACATCCCTCCAGAGACCTCCTGGGCGGATAAATGTAGTCATCATCCGCTGACCGGAAACCAGTTCGAAAATATCAAGGATGAGTTCTCTCTCCCGGAAACAGTACAGGAAGACTGATTGGGCTGCCAGATCCAATGCCTGGGTAGCAAGCCAGATCAAGTGGGAAGCAATGCGCTGCAGTTCTGCCAGAATTACCCTGATTGCCTGGGCGCGAGCTGGCACATCAAGCTCAACCAGTTTTTCAACCGCAAGACAATATGCCAGGTTATTCCCGACCGTATTTAAGTAATCCATGCGATCGGTAAGCACTTCAGCCTGCTGGTAAGTCTTTCCTTCCATGGATTTTTCAATCCCGGTATGGAGAAATCCGATATCCGGGATACAGGTGATAATTGTTTCCCCATCCAATTCCAGCAACAAACGCAGCACACCATGTGTGCTGGGATGCTGGGGTCCCATGTTGAGGAGCATGGTCTCGCCAGTTATAGCACGGTCGGAAACCAGGTTTTTTATTTCGTCCAGGGTCACTGATGTTACATCATAGTGGATGGGCATACATCATCCTCGCTGCAACGTTCTATTCTTTTGCCAGGGGTTTACCACGAGCGAGTTCATCATTATTAAACGTAAAACGGGTTTCTTCCACCTTGATTGGCACATCCTTTCTAAGAGGATGGCCTTGATATCCTTTTGGAAGCAAGATGCGCCGGAGATCTGGATGCCCTTCAAATCGAATTCCAAACAGGTCCCAGATTTCTCTCTCATACCAATTGGCATTGGGATAAATCGATACCACAGATGAGGTGAAGGGATCATCATCTGAAACCGGTGTCCGTAAAAATATCCGTTCGTCATGTTGGCGTGAGTGCAGTTGATAAACAATTTGAAAACGGGGTTCCTTACGGCGCCAATAATCTACTACAGTTTCATCAACCAGAACTCCAAAGGAAAAATCATCCCGAAGGATCTGGCAAACTTCCACGATTGAGTCTTTACTTAACAGCAGGGTGATTTGATCCCGGAAAGAGTTAATTTCCCCGTTATATTTTTCCTGAATTATTTCTGCTGCTTTTTGAAGATTGTTACCCATATCAGCTCCGGGCCATTAAGCCCACTCGGTGATCCCTTCTTGTTGCACTTTATCATACAGAACCAGGATGCCATGAATTAACGCTTCAGGGCGGGGAGGACAGCCAGCAACATAAACATCAACCGGGAGAACCTCATCAACACCCTGGATAATGGCATAGTTATTAAACACGCCGCCGTTGGAAGCGCAGTCCCCCATGGAGAGTACCCATTTTGGAGCTGGCATCTGGTCATAGAGTCTGCGTAAAACAGGAGCCATTTTATTGGTGACTCGTCCGGCAACAATTAGCAAATCAGATTGGCGGGGGCTTGCCCTCATTAACTCCATCCCGAAACGGCTCATGTCATAATGGGCGGATTGGGCAGCCATCATCTCAATCGCGCAGCAAGCAAGACCTGATAACAACGGCCACATAGCCCGGGTGCGACTCCAGTTGACAACATTTTCCAGGGTTGTGGTAACAAATCCCAGATTTCCCGCTTTTTCCTCTAATCCCATTCCAGGGCTCCTTTTTTCCAGGCGTACACATAACCAACCAACAAGATAATGATAAAGACCAGCATTTCAATTAATCCAAACAACCCCAGGCGTTTAAAAACAACAGCCCAGGGTAGAAAAAAGATAACTTCAATATCAAAGAGGATAAACAATACAGCTATTAAGTAAAACCGGACTGGCATCTGACGAGTACCCGGTCCGATGGGATCCATCCCTGATTCGTAAGCCATCCCCTTGGCTTCAGTGGGTCGTTTTGGACCGAATGAATGTCCTAAAACTATCACTATCACCGCTACGGCAGCAGACAATATAACAAGGATGGCAATCGGTAAATAATCAGCTATCATGAACAGTCTCGCTCTTTAATTTGAGGTTTTTACCATGTGAAGTATAACACAATTGTGTCTCGGGAAATCCCCTTCAGAGATTAAACCAGGGGTGTTATAAATTTCAGGGATGAATGAGATAAATCAATAGAAAGTGATCATTAATCCTGAGAAAACTGACCCATCCAGTAATCAACTTCCAGGTTGGACTGATCAGGCGAATCTGGTTCCTCCCCTTCTTTTTGGATTTGAGATAATTGATCCCGGAGCAGCCTGGCAAATTCCGGTGAGGTCAGCAATTTGCTCCGGTAACTTCTGGCTTCCACTTTAATTTCACGATCTGAACTCACCACTGTCCAATTCTTGGCGCCTTTTCCTAATTGGGATAGACGTGTTTTGATGGCAGTATCCGCGGTGGATTCCTGCTGAACGAATACTGCCTTCAATAATCCGTGATTTTGGCTGTGAGTTTGACCCGTGTGAGCCTGATCAAAATAAACTTCGATTTTTGATCGACGTTTATTGGCAAATTTCTGTAATGATTGAATCAGTTTAATTTCGTCATCCAGGTCTGACAAATTGATTCCGGAGATATATGGAATTAAATTATGACCGTCTATTAAGTATGGCATAGGGATAATTATTTTCAGGAAACCGCACTTGACTTTCCTGCCGATAAATCATTAATAAACTATGATTCAGTACAGTTCAACCAATTATACCAAAGGTGATTCTGACCATGAATCAGATGGGGA